>DVLP01000459.1 GCA_018715445.1 Candidatus Avipropionibacterium avicola
ACTGACGGAAGGTGGAGCCGGTCCCGGCCCGGAAGGCGCGCGAGAGGGTCTTCTCGCTGATCCCCAGGTGGTCGGCGAAATCCCTCAACTCGCGTGGATCGGCCGGGTCGGCCACCAAGGTCTCGGCGACCGTACGGGCCCGGGGATCGGTCGGCGTGGACAGGGCCGGCGACGGCTCGCTGTCGTTGAGCAGGTCGACCACCAGCCGGTGACACAGCCCTTGCCGCGCCGGGCTCAGGCCGGGCGTGCCCAGATGGCGCAGGGCCGCGCCCATCAGGTCGTCGACGCCGACCACTTGGGTCCGAGACCATCGGTCGCCGACCGGGCGCAGCGTGCTGGCGGCGTAGAGGCTGATCAGCTGACCGCCCTCGACGATGGTCATCGCGTGGGGGGCGTGGGCCGGGATCCACACCAGCTGGTGGCCACGCAACGACAACGTGCTGCCGTCGACCGTCAGTGTCATGACCCCGGTGCGCATCCAGGACAGTTGGTCCTCGGGTGGCTGTGTCGGCTGAAGCCCAGTCCGGCCTCGAGGTCGAGCATCTCGGCCACCAGATTGTCCGATGTCGCCTCGGCGAAGCTGGTGCTGTCGGATGTCGCCATTTCGGGGGCGAAGTGCGGCTGAGCGGACATGGTCGGTGTCCTTCGGTCGTCATGGATGTCCGTCCACAAGGATCGCACGGACAGGTTAGGCATGGCTAATGTTGCGCCGATGACCCGCCACTGGGCGCACCTTCCGAAGGACACCATGATCCATCCCGCAGGCCCGACCCGTACGGTCCGATCTCGTCCCGCCACCCTCTTCGCCCTGATGCTGGCCACCGTGCTGGCGCTCGTCCTGAGGGCGTGCACGCCCGGCGCCCAGGACGGATCGGACCCGGATGGGACGCCGACCTCAGCCGGCGCCGGTCGAGCCACCGACTCGTTCCCCGTCACGGTGGAGCACACCTTCGGCAGCACCACCGTCGAGGCCGAGCCGCAACGCGTCGTCGTGGTCGGCATCACCGAGCAGGACGTCCTGCTGGGCCTCGGCGTGGTCCCGGTGGCGACGACCGAGTGGTACGGCGAGCAGCCGCACGCCGTCTGGCCCTGGGTGCAGGAGCTGTTGGGTGACGCGACCCCGGAGGTGCTGTCGACCTCGGACGGCTTCGAGTTCGAGAAGGTCGCCGCACTCGAGCCTGACCTCATCGTCGGCACCAACTCCGGGATGACCGCCGAGGACTACGAACGGTTCACCGCGATCGCCCCGACCATCACCGGCGTACCGGGCTCCGAGCCGTACTTCTCCGACTGGCGGGAGCAGACCCGACAGGTCGCCAGGGCCGTGGGCCGTTCGGCCGCCGGTGAGCAGGCTCAGATCGCCGAGGAGAACGTGCACCTGCTGGAGGCCGACGTGGTGGTCTTCGCCACCGAGTCGGCCGACGGCATCGACGACGTCCTGTCGTTCGGCACGATGCAGAACCTTCCTGCGGTCAAGGAGCATCGGGCGGTCTTCACCGACGCCACCCTGGCCGGGGCGATCTACTTCCTGACTCCCCTCAGCCAGAAGTACGTGCTCGAGCATCTGGTGCCCCGCCTCGAGGACGCCGTCGAGGCCAAGTCGCCGCGTAGCGTCGAGGGCTGACGTGGCTCAGCGCCAGCTGCGACCCTTCGGCACGACCAGCGGGGTCTGCGAGATCGGGTCGGGGATGATCATGCACGGCATCTCGAAGACCTCCTCGACCAGCTCGGCGGTGATCACCTCGTTGGGGCGGCCCTCGGTGACGATCTGGCCGTGCTTCATCGCGATGATGTGATCGGCGTAGCGGCAGGCATGGTTCAGGTCGTGCAGCACGGCCACCATCGTCTGGCCGTTGGCCCGGTTGAGCTCGCGGCACAGTTCCAACAGGTCGATCTGGTGGGCGATGTCGAGATAGGTGGTGGGCTCGTCCAACAACAGCAAGGGAGTCTGCTGGGCCAGGGCCATCGCGACCCAGACCCGCTGGCGCTGACCGCCGGAGAGCTCGTCGACCAGTCGGTGGGAGAGCTCGGTGACCCGGGTCGCCTCCATCGCCTCGACGACCACTCGCTCGTCCTCGGCTGACCACTGCTGCCAGATCCGTTGGTGCGGGTGGCGGCCCCGGGCCACCAGATCGGCGACCGTGATGCCGTCCGGGGCGATCGAGGTCTGCGGCAGCAGGCCGAGCCGGCGGGCGACCTCCTTGGCCGGGAAGCCATGGATGGATCGCCCGTCCAGCAGCACCTCACCTCGGGTCGGCTTGAGCAGGCGCGCCAGGGCCCGCAGCAGGGTGGACTTGCCACAGGCGTTCGGCCCGACGATCACGGTGACCGCGCCCTCGGGGATCGCGACGTCCAGTTCCTCGACCACGACCCGGGTGTCGTAGCCGACGGTCACCCCGGTGGCCTGCAGTCGGGTGGCCGGGCCGGGGGCCATCGCGTCGGGCCCGAACCCGACCGGCTCGGTCCCGGTGTCGCGCTCCTCGAGCATCGTGGGCTCCATGTCAGTGCTCATTTCTTTGCCTCAGCGATCAACAGCCAGATGAAGTAGGCCCCACCCAGGGACACGGTCACGGCACCGACCGGCAGGGTGATGTCCGGCAGGGCATGTTGGGCGATCCAGTCGCTGGCCGCGAGCAGGGTCGCCCCCATCAGCGCGGCGGGGATCAGTCCGGTCCCCGAGGCCTTGGTGAGTCGGCGCGCCAACTGGGGTGCGGCCAGGGCGACGAAACCGATCGGGCCGGCGACCGCAGTCACCGAGGCCGTCAGGGCCACCCCGACCACGGTCTGCACGAGTCGGGTGGTCTGGGTCCGGGTGCCCAGGGCCGAAGCTGCGTCGTCGCCGAGCTCGAGCTGGCGACCGGAGTAGTCCCCGACCAACGCCAACGCGGTCAGCACCACACAGAAGACCAGGGCCGGGATGGCCTGGGCCCAGCTGATCCCGCTGAGCGAACCGGCGCCCCACACCGCCGCCGACATGGCGACCTCGAGGTCGGCCCGCAGGATCATCCACGTGTTGAACGAGGCGAGCATGGCGCTCACGGCGATGCCGACGATGATCAGTCGGAAACCCTGCATGCCCTTGCGGTAGGCCAGCACGTACACCACGGCCGCGGTGACCAGCCCGCCGCCGAGTGCGCCGATTGCGACGGTGACGTAGCCACCGCCGATGATGATGATGGCGACCAGGGCGCCGGTGTAGGCGCCGGTGTTGAAGCCGATGATGTCCGGGCTGCCGAGCGGGTTGCGGGTCAGCGACTGGAAGATCGCACCGCTCA
>DVLP01000460.1 GCA_018715445.1 Candidatus Avipropionibacterium avicola
GGACGAGGCATCCAGATCGTCGAGGTCGACACCGCCCGGGTGATCGGCCACGTCGATCCGTCCGCGGCCGATGCCGCCGTCCATTCGGGTGCGGTCTACCTCCACCGCGGCGAGGCCCACCTGGTCCGAGAGCTCGACCACGGCGAGGGTCTCGCCCTGGTGACGACCGGTTCGCCCGGGTGGACCACGCAGCCGCAGTCGACCCGCTCGGTGAGCATCCTCGCGGAACGGGAGTCGCGCCGGTTCGGAGCCGGGACGCTGCACCGCGGGGACGTCGAGGTGACCAGCCAGGTCACCGGCTACCTGCGTCGCGACGAGGTGAGCGGCACCGTGTGGGACCACAATGACCTCGACCTGCCCGTCCGGCGCCTGCGCACCCGGGCCACCTGGTGGACCCTGCCCGATCCCGAGGCGCTGGGGCTCTCCGACCTGCAACTGGGTGCGGCCGCCCACGGCGCCGAGCACTGCGCGATCGGGCTGCTGGGGGTGTTCGTCGACTCCGACCGGTGGGACGTGGGTGGGTTGTCCACCGTCGTCCATCCCGACACCGGCACGCTCACCGTCTTCGTCCACGACGGGCATCCCGGTGGTGCCGGATTCGCCGACCGCGGCTACCGGGTCGCCGACAACTGGTGGGCCGCGACCCTGGAACGGTTGGAGCAGTGTCCGTGTGAGGACGGCTGCCCCGCCTGCGTGATCTCCCCCAAGTGCGGCAACGCGAACCAGATGCTCGACAAGGCCGCCGCCACCATCCTGTTGCGTCACCTCCTCCCGACCTGAACCTTGCTGCCCCGTCCTCCTGGCGAGGCCCACACTCACGCAATGGTCACGCGGAGCGCCCACACGACCGCTCCGCCCCCTCCTCGTGACCACTTCGCACCGGAAGGGATGCCGGACACCCGGCACCACACCACCGGTCCCGTCAGGGGCGGCCGGCGTGGGCGGTGGCCTCGACCCGGTCCGGCAGCCCCGGCCAATGAGGGTCGAGGTCCTTCGTGACGGTGACGGTGACGACGAAGCTGGTCAGCTCGGCCACCACTTCACAGTCGCGGAGGTCGGTGCCGTTGCGTTCGGCGATTTCGGCCGCCACCGCACAGGCGTCCTCCCCGTTGGCCTGCGCCCTGGCCGCCGACAACGCGGTCTGGTCGGCAGCAGCTGCCACCTGCTCGCGAGCCACCACCAGCCCGGCGACGACCGCAGCGACCACAGCCGTCGCGGCCACGACGGCGATCGCCATCACCGCCAGCACCGTGCCGGATCCGCGCTGGTCGACCACCGGACGCTGCCCCCGCGACCACCCTCGGTCGGACACACCAGTGCCAGTCATGGCTCGGCCCTGGTCCGGATGGTGACCCCGACGTCGTACAGGGTGAGCGAGCCGACCCGGACCGGGGCCCGTACCGTCACCACGACGAGGTCACCGTCCTCGCTGATCGTCACCGCGACATGATCGGGCAGCTCGGCCTTCACGGCCGCGACCGCTGCATCATCGCCACGGGCAGCGTGACGGGCGATCTCCGAGGCCGTCGCCTGGCACTGGGCCCGCAGCGAGAGCGAGGCCACCACGGTGGCGATCAGCACCGAGGCGACCAGGACCCCCAGGATCCCGACGGCGATCTCGGCCGTCACCATCCCTCGAGCATCGTTGGCTGCGCCGCCGGCCCGTCCCGTCGCCGTCACAGTCATCTCCCCTCCTTCCGCGGCCGGTGGTGGGGGTGCCGGTCGACACCCCCACTCGACCCCTGGTGAGCGCTGAGCTCAGAACGAGAACCCCGTGACCAGCTCGATGATGAGCTTGATCAACTTGATCAGCAGCTCCTGGAACCAGGGCTGCTGGAAGATGGTGATCAGGACCCCGGCGGCGGTGACGGTGGCCACCGTGCCGACGGCGTACTCCGCCGTGGTCATCCCTCGTTCGTCGCGGACCCGCTGCTGTTCGTGTGACGCGGACATCGCTGTCTCCTCCTTGTCCTGCCGACTCCCGGTGAGCCGACCGCACTGTGACAATGCGCAGTTCCGGGCCGGATCGGTCATCGAGATCTGTTCCCTGTGGATCGCCCTCGGTGACCGGGAGGACCTGTGGACAACCGATCCACCACCACGACCAAGCACGATCACTGCAGGAGACCTGCGACCAGCCCGGCGACGATCGGGACCACCCCGATCAGGAAGAAGGCCGGCAGGAAGCAGACCGTGAGCGGTAGCACGCTGCGCACGCCGGCAGCCCGCGCCCGGGTCTCCTGCTCCTGTTGGGTGTCCTGGCGAGCCAGCTCGGCGTGATGGCGTACGGCATCGGCCACCTCACTGCCGGACTCGACCGAGCGGGCCAGGTCGACGGCCAGCCGTTGCCAGACCGGCTGTGCGGCCAGCGCCCGCCAGGCGGCGGCCTCCGGCTCCCCGACACGTACCAGGTCGATCAGGCGGCCCAGGTCCTCGGCGACCGGGCCACGACAGGCTCCGGCCACCACCTCGACCGCACGACGCAACGGCAACCCCGCTTCCAAACAGCAGGCGAGCAGATCACAGACCTGGGGCAGGTCGGCCGCCACCCGCTGTCGGCGTTCCCGATGCGCATCGGACTCGATCCAGCCCAGACCGACCCAGGCCGCCACCACGACAACACCGACAACGGGCAGCACCAGCCACAGCGGTCCCCCGACCACGACCACGACACAGAGCAGGACCGCCCCGGCAGGCACGGTCACCGCCGTACGGAACCGTGCCCCCAGCCCATCGTCCCGACCACGCACCAGACGCTCCATCGGATCCGTCCAGGCGATCGAGCCCCAGTCACGCCGCCCACGACGGGCCCGGACCGGAAAGAGCAGCCACACCGCCACCGCCGCTGCCACCGTCGCCAGCAGCACCGAGCCGGTCATGTCCGCTGCCCACTCGTCGGACCGACCGTCCTGGGATCGCCAGCGATCCGCTCGACCCAGAGCAGCCCACCGCACACCAGGGCGACGGCGACGACCAGGCAGACCTGCCCGAGGCGTTGCTCGACGACGAAGGCGACCGGATCGCCCCCGAGCACGAAGCCGAGCGCCACTCCCACCAACGGCAGCACGCTCAACAACCGCGCGGTTGCCCTGGTGCCGGCAAGCTCGGCCTCGACGGTGCCGGTCACCCGGTGCTCCCGGGCGAGCTCGGCCGCGACCAGCTGCAGCAGCCGCTCCATCGCTGCCCCGGTCCGCTGCGAGACCTGCCAGGCCTGGGCCAGGGTCTCCAGTCCTGCGCGGCCGGGTCGATCGGCCTCGTCCCGCCAGATCCTGACCAGGTCGCCCCCCAGCAGATGGAGACGATGGGACCGTCGCAGGATCGGACAGTCCTCGGCGGCCACCGCCAAGGCATCGGTCGGCACCCGCCCGACCCGGAGCTGACCGGCCAGCACCTGGCATCCGTGGGCGATCTCGGCCGCATCGCGACGTGCGCGACGCCGTCGGCGCTCCGAGACCACCAGCCCGACCGCGGTCGCCAGCACCATCTCGGCGGCAACCACCAGGGCCATGGCCGACGAACCCCCGAGGATCCCACCCATCACCGGTGGCACGAGGGCCACCCCCACCCGCCACCAGCGACTCCGGTCGTGGTCGTGACGGCGTCGTGGACGCACCGGCCTCGGCACCGGCGAGCGCACCAGGCACAGCACCGCGACGACCGCTGCCGCCACGGCGACGATCATGTCCACTCCTCCAGTCGCCCGGCTCCCGGACCTCGGACGATCTGACCGTCGACGAACCGCAGGGCCGGCACCGCCGTCACCCATCCGCTCGCCGGATCCCGTTGCAGCACACAGATCTCACGCACCCGACGCAGACCGTCCGGATCGCGCGCCAGGTGGATGACCACGTCCAGCCCGCTGGCGACCTGGGCATGCAGGGCATCGCGTGACATCCCTCCGAGCGCCGCCAACGCCTCCAGTCGGGCCGGCACATCGGCGGCCGAGTTCGCATGGACCGTCCCACAGCCGCCCTCGTGGCCGGTGTTGAGCGCGGTCAACATGTCGCACAGCTCGGCCCCTCGCACCTCACCCAGCACGAGCCGATCGGGGCGCATCCGCAGGGCCTGGCGTACCAGGTCGGTCAGGGTTACCAGCCCACGCCCCTCGGCATTGGCCGGTCGCGCCTCGAGTCGTACGCAATGGGGATGGTCGGGCTGCAGCTCCCG
>DVLP01000461.1 GCA_018715445.1 Candidatus Avipropionibacterium avicola
CCCCCGCGATCCGCGACTCCAAGGACTGACCCGACCCCGACCCCCGAGCCCGTCGAGGGTCCTCTCCGAACGACCCCCGAGCTCGTCGCACCACGACCCCCGAGCTCGTCGAGGGGTTAGGGTCACTGTCATGGTCACCATCAAGCAGGTCGCCGAACGTGCCGGGGTCTCGACCGCGGTCGTCTCGGCGGCCCTGGGCGGGGCCAGTCGTACGGTACGGATGAGTGAGGCGACGCGGCGGCGGGTCGAGCAGGCCATCGCCGAAACCGGCTACCGCGCCAACCATGCTGCGAAGTCCCTGAGCCTGTCGCGGACCGGGGTGATCGCGGCCGTGGTCCCCAAGATCGCCAACCCGGTCTTCGAGTACGTGATCCGCGGCATGCATGCGGCCGCGGAGGAGCGCGGCGAGGTCCTGCTGCTCGCCGACTCGATGTGGATCGAGCCCGGCACCCACCTGATGGCGCGGATGGCCGGGACCGGTATGGTCGACGGCTTCCTGGTCCGCACCACCGAGTGGGGCTCGGAGCGGATCGAGGAACTGACCAGGCGGCAGCTGCCCTACGTGGTCCTGCAGCAGCCAGGTCCCGATGATGCTGTCAGTGTGTGGATCGACGACCGCGCCGGGATCGCCACGGCCACCCGTCATCTGCTGGAGCTGGGCCATCGCGACATCGCGCTGGTCGGCGGACCCCCGCCGGTCGACGGGCCAGGTCTGCGGACGATGGGCTTTCGCGATGCGCTGACAGCGGCCGGACTGCCCTTCGACCCGGGACGGGTCCACCCGATCGGCTACGACCCGGCCGCGATCGCCGCCCGGGTGCATGAGCTGATGACCGGATCGCAGCGACCCACCGCCCTCGTGGTGGACAACATCATCTCCGCGCCGGGCGCGACCGCCGCACTCGCCGACCTCGGCCTGCGCGTGCCCGAGGACGTCTCGGTGGTGGTCTACCACGACCTCCCGACGGCCGACCAGATGCGGCCGGCGCCCACCACCGTACGAATGCCGCTCGAACAGGCGGGGCGTCGGGGCTACCAGGTGCTGCAGGAGTTGATCGCAGGCCAGGATGCCGTCGGCGAGGTGATCGGGGACCCGGCGCCGGAGCTGGTCGACCGCGGCTCGACCGCCCCCCCACGCTGACCCCAGCGCCACCGCCAGCGCCACCGCCGCGCCAGCCCCAGCCCCCACCCACCTGAAATGGTCACGCGGAGGGCTCAGAGCGGCCCTGACACCCTCCCCGTGACCATTGCGTGGTCCGTGGCCGCGACAGCGACCTTGATAAACCGGTGAATCATGGGCAGGATGCTGGCAGCGGGACCCCAACGGACGGCCCCCGGGCCGGGACAGGATGCAGGGACAGTGACGCACATCGGCGTGGTGGCAGGGTGGCAGGCGGACAACATCGGGGACGTGGCCCACATCCCCGGGACCTTGGTGGCCTTGCAGCGCCGCCACCCGGACGCCCGGCTGAGCCTGTTGGTCCACAACATCAACGAGCGTGAGCTGCGGATGCTGGCGCGCTACTTCCCCGACGTCACCCTGGTCACCGACCGGCTCGAGGCAGACGCGCCCGTGACGCCGGAGCTGGAACGCTTCCTGAGCGACGTCGACGTTCTGGTGCACGGATCGGGGCCGGCCCTGGTGGCTGGTGAGGTCCTGCAGGAGTGGAGCCGACGGACTCAGCAGCCGTACGGGGTGTTCGCCATCACGGTCGACCCGATCCGACCGTACGAAGGGACCCTCGACCACTTGGTCCCGATGATCCATGCGATCGACGGCGACCTGCTCACCGAGCTGGAGCGGGAGGTGTTCTCCGGAGCCTCCTTCCTCCACACCAGGGAGAGCCTGTCGCGTGATTTCCTGCAGGGGCAGGACATCGGGCCGGTTCGCCCCCGGTTCGGCCCGGACGCCACGGTGCTGTGTGACTTCTACGACGACGCCGATGGCCGGTCGGTGATCGAGGAGTACGACCTGGTCGACGGGGAGTTCCTCTGTGCGGTGCCCCGCCTGCGCTTCACGCCCTACCACACGATCCGCGGCTACGCGCCCGGCCCGGAGGACCACCGCAAGATGGCCTACAACGCGGGTCACGTGCAGGATGACTTCGAGGTCCTGCGGGCCGGGATCACTGCCTGGGTTCGTCGGACGGGGCACCGGGCCCTGATCGTGCCCGAGATGAGCTATGCGGTGGCGACGGCCCAACAGCACTTGGCCGGGACCTTCCCGGAGGATGTCGCCGACAAGATCCTTGTGCTGCCACGGTTCTGGGAGCTCCAGGAGGCCGCCGCGGTCTATCGCCACAGTGCCGGGGTGTTGAGCATGGAGTGCCATTCACCCCTGCTTGCCGTCGCCGAAGCCGTACCGACCGTCTATCTGCGTCAGCCCACCGACACCATCAAGGGCCACATGTACCGCGACCTCGGGCTGGACTCGCACCTGGTCGAGGTCGATCATGACGATGCGGTGGCGCAGGTCGAGCAGGTCGTGACCACCATCCTGGACGACACCGACGCGGCTCGGGACCGGATGCAGGCCGCCAAGGACTTGGCCGCCCCGTTGCTGGCCAGCATGGCCGACGACGTCGTGGCCAGCATCACCACTCCGACCACCGGGCGGTGACCGGGGCCCGGCTCAGCTGCGGTGCACGGCCGTGGCGCGGAGCCGGTCCTCGTCGACGTCGATGCCCAGGCCCGGCCGGTCCGGGACGACCGCGCACCCGTCAGTGAACTCGAGGCCGTCGACGTACAGCTCGGCGAGCAGTTCGGGGCCGTTCAACTCGGCAGGCAGGGCCAGATCGGCCCCGCTGAACAGGTGCAGCGCCGCAGCGAACCCGATCCCACAGTCGGTGAGCCCGCTGGCGAGCACCTCGATCCCGTGGGCCTGGGCCACGGCGATGCTCTGTTGGGCCTGACGCAGACCACCGGACTTGCAGACCTTGACCACCACGGCATCGATCCCGCCCAGCATCGTGGTGCGGGCCAGATCGCTGGCAGTGAAGGAGCCTTCGTCGATCGCGACCGGGAGCACGGCGGCCGATCGGATCCGTTGCAGGCCGGCCCAGTCGGTGCTCGGCACTGGTTGCTCGACGAAGCTGAGGGTGCTGACGTCCTCGACGGCCCGCAGCAGGCGTCGCAGGGTTGACCAACGGTAGGACTGGTTGGCATCCAGCCACAGCGGCTTGGTGCCACTGTGGCGTGCCACCGCTCGGATCGCGGCCTCGTCCGCGACCGGGTCCCCGGAGATCTTCACCTTGTAGGCATGCAGGTCCTGGCTGTCGACGGCCTGGGCCTCGACCTGTTCGACCGGCTGGATCCCGATGGCCGAGCACAACGGCACCCGATCGGTGAGTCGGCCTCCCAGCAGGGCATGGACAGGCAGCCCGGCCGCCTTCCCGGCGAGGTCGTGCAGGGCGATGTCCACCGCCGCCCGTGCGAAGGGGAAGCCGTTGGAGACCGACGGACTGAGTGCGGCAGCAGCGGCCCGGTGGAACCCGACGATGTCGTACGGCGATCGTCCGATCACCAACGGGGCAAGGTTCTCCTCGATCACCGCGGCGATCGTGGTGTGGGTCTCGTAGCTCCAGGTCGGCAGCGCGCGCTGCTCGCCCCAACCGACGGTGCCGTCGTCGGCGGTGAGCTTGACGAAGACGACCTCGGTGGCGGCGTTGCCGGCACCGACGGGTCCGCTGCCGATCACGAAGGAGCGACGGAACGGCACCGGCACGGTCAGCACCTCGACCGCGGTGATGACCGGACTCATGCCAGCACCGCCCATCGAGCGGGGTCGACCCAACTGGGCCCGTGCTCCCCGGTGTCGAGGAATCGGACCATGTCGCGCAGGACATGGCCGGTGAGGGCCAGGTGTCCGTGGGTGGAGTCCCCGGCGATGTGGGGAGTGAGCAGCAGGTCGTGGCTGGCAAGGATCTCCTCGGGGAGCTGGGCCGGCTCCGGGTCGTACACGTCGAGAGCGGCACGCAGTCGGCCCTGGACGATCCGGGCGAACAGCGCCTCGTTGTCGATCGCCGCTGCACGGGAGGAGTTGATCAGCAGGCCACCGACCGGCATCCGATCGAGCAGCTCGGCAGTGATCATCCCTTCGGTGGCAGGAAGGTTGGGCACGTGCACCGAGACGAGGGGACACTCCATCACCTCGGCGAGGGAGACCGGACGTACCCCGAGCTCGGCAGCCGCGTCGGGGGAGAGGAACGGGTCGTACACCACGACGTCGGGGGTGAACGGGGCGAGCAAGGTCAGGAAGGCGCGCGCGGTTGATGACGCCCCGACGATGCCGATCCGGGCCCCGGTCAGCTCGTCGCCGCGGAACTGGTCGGGCTTCCACCCGCCGGTCCGCTGGTGGCGGTCGTAGTCGCCGAGGCGGCGCCACATGCT
>DVLP01000462.1 GCA_018715445.1 Candidatus Avipropionibacterium avicola
TGATGGCTCCGGCCGGCATCGTCGACGACTCGGGCGTGCACTGGGTCTGGCCGGTGCTGCCCGTGCTCGGACTGGCCGTGTTCGGCGTGCTGAGACTTCCGATCGCACGCGCCTCCCGCTCCTGAGCCCGGTGTGACGCCGCGCCCGTTGACGGGCCCGGTTGAAGGGTGTGACGGCGTCGGCCGACGGCGGACGATCGGTCGGCAGGTGTGGACGTACGGTCGGGTGCGCTCGGCGTCCGGCCACAAGGCTGGGACCATGACAACGACTGCCTCGTGCCCACCCGAGACGGGAGCGGCGACCCCACAGCCCTCGACGCGGCTGCCCTATGCGGCGCTGCTGACCATGATGACCATGAGCTTCCTGCTGGTGAGCTCGGAGTTCATGCCCAACGGTGTGCTGACCGAGATGGCGGCCGGGCTGGGCGTGACACCCGGGCAGGCCGGTCAGACCGTGACGGTGACCGCGCTGGTCGGTCTGGTCGTGGCCCCGACGATCGGGCTGGCGTTTCCGCGGCTGGATCGCCGGTCGCTGCTCATCTGGTTGGCCCTGGCCGCAGCGGTGTCGAACCTGGTGGTGGCCGTCGCGCCGAACCTGCCCCTGGTCCTGCTCGCCCGGTTCCTGTTGGGTGCGGCGTTGAGCGGGTTCTGGTCGATGTCGGTGGCGGTGGCGGCTGCGGTCGCCGGACCCGCCCGACTCGGCCGCGCGGTCACCTTCACCTCGGCCGGGGTGTCCCTGGCCACCGTCGCCGGGGTCCCGTTGGGGGTCCTGCTGAGTGAGGTGCTCGACTGGCGAACGGCGTTCGCGGTCATCGGGATCGTGACCGGGCTGGTGGCGATCGGCCTGCGGACCCTGCTGCCGTCGGTGCCGGCCGCCGATGTGTCGAGCCTGCGGCTGCTGGTGGACACACTGCGTCGCCCGCGGGTGGGCGCCGGACTGGCCGGTCACGTTCTGGTGGTGCTCGGGCACGCCCTGGCCTACACCTACGTCCGGCTGGCCCTGGAGCGGTCGCCGCAGGTCGAGGCCTCCCAGATCGTGGTGCTGCTGGCGATCTTCGGAGCCGGCGGGCTGATCGGCAACGCAGTGTTCGGGATGATCGTGGACCGTCGTTATGCCGTGCTCTCGGTGACCGCGCCAATCGTGATCGCAGCCATGCTGGCTGGCGTGATCCTGCTGGACGGCTCGCTGCTGGCCATCGGGGTCGTGGTCTTCGTCTGGGGCGGCTTCTTCGCTTCCTGGCTCATCGTGGTCAACACCTGGGTCGGCCATCGGATGCCCGATCGCCTCGAGGCCGGCGGCAGCCTGGTCGTGGTCGGCTTCCAGGGGGCGATCTCGCTGGCGGGCGCCGGCGGAGGCCTGTTGGTGGACCTGGTCGGTGTCGAAGCCGTGTACGGCGTGGCTGCGGTCGCCCTGCTGGCCGGAGCCGTGTTGTTCGGTCGGGCCCAGCGGCGCCCCGAATCGACTCAGGCCGCGGTGGCGACCCGCCAGGACGAAGGCGTACGGCCGGTGTGACGCCGGAACGCGCGGCTGAATCCCTCGTCGGAGGAGTAGCCGAGCTCGCGGGCCGTGTCGGACACCGTCCGGCCGGCCCGCAGCAGTGACTTCGCGGTGTCCATCCGGACCGCAGTGACGTAGGTGGCCGGCGAGCTGCCCACGGCCAACCGGAACCGTTCGGAGAACACGCTGCGCGACATGGCGCCGAGAGTGGCGAGCAGCTCGACCGTCCAGTCACGTCCGGGCTCGGCGTGGACGGCCTCGATCACCCGGGCCAGGAAGGGATCGGCCGCCGGTGTCGGCCAGCCGTCCGGCGCGCAGGCGCTTCCTGACCACGCCCGGATCACCGAGAGCAGCACGGTGGTCACCATCATCCGGCAGATCACCGGGTCGCCGGAGCGCAAGGTGCAGGCGACGGCCGGGTCGTCGTGGCCCAGCGTCGCCGCGAGTGCGGCCGCCGAGGCCTCGACGGTGGCGAAGTCGCCGACCGACAGCCAGTCCGGCAGTGCATCGCGCAGCGGCCCGGCGGCCAGCTCGATCTCGGACTGCATCAGCCGGGTGCCGGCCGACGACTCGAACGCCATCGGTCCACGTCCCAGGCCGAGGAAGGCGCTGCCGGGCGTCAGTCGGACGCCACGGGTGTCGTCGCGGAGCTCACCGTCGACGACGAAGATCAGCGTCGGGACCCGCCCGAGGGTGACCAGCGCGGCATCATCGTGGATGACACTGCGGGTCCGGTGGATGCGGACGTCGACCGTGTCGAACAACCGCTCCAGGGCAGGGTTCTCCGTGGATGCCATGAGAGGAAAACCACCGATCGAGGCCTGCTATTCCCGCGCCGGGCGACGAATCCGCCAGACACGGGCGGCGGTCAGGGGCCGCAGCCGTCAGGGGCGGCGGTTCCGCCGGGACCTGCGGATCGCCCTGACCAGCAGGAGGATCCCGCCGCCGCCGAAGAAAATGGCACCGATCAACCCGATCGGGATGGCCACGGCCGGGTGTCCACGCCAGCCGAGGGGGACGCCTGCCATCGCCATGATCGCCAAGCTGGCGCACCCGGCGCCCATCCCGAGAGCGCCCAGGATCGCCAGGATCTGTCCAGCACGGGTGTAGGGGCCGACGAGCATCATCACCCCGGCGATCAGGCACCCTCCGAAGAACAGCATCGCGAGCAGCCCCATCGGGTCACCTCCGGCGACCCAGATGGCGGTACCGGCGATCACGAAGAGCGCCGACACCACGATCAGCATGATCGCGGTGCGTCGTTCGGAGCCAGGAGCGGATCGGGCGGCCATGACGGTCAGGATAGTCATCGGTCCGGATGGCACAGATGACCTGGTGACACAGATGACACGGTGGCCCGGGCTCCCCACAGAAGCTCCGGACCACCGGTCTCAGGGCCCCTGACGTCCCCCGAGCTCGTCGAGGGGCCCGATCATCAGCTCAGTGCGACCTCGGCCGGCTCGCTGAACAGTCCTCCGCCGACGGCGGCAACCTTGGGCTCGACGTCCTTGGGGATGTCGAAGTAGACGACACCCTTGACGGTGTTGCCGGGGTTGATGGTCTCCCAGCTCAGGGCGTTCTTGACGAAGAAGGTGTCACTGGACGGCGAGAACTCGTTCTCGTCGTCACCCAGCAGCTTGACGGCCTCGTCGAAGAGGTGCTCCTCGGACTTGCCGACGTTCTTGACGGCAACACTGACCTTGCAGAACTGACCCTGGGGCTTGAGCTTCGAGTCGGTGATGTCCTTGACGGTCACACCACACTTGAACTTGGTGAGGGTGAACTCGAGGTCATCGACCACCACCGGGTCACCCAGGGCCGGCAGCGCCGGCGCCTCGGGATCGGTGTCGCCCTTCGCGGCGTTGGATCCCGGGCCGCCGGCCTGATCGCCGTCGCCGCCACCGCTGAGCGCACTGACGCCCACGATGAGGACCACCAGACCAACGAGGACCAGCATGACGACCTTGCCGGCTCCCATCTTCTTCTTGGGCGGCTGGGGCGCAGCGCCGTACGGAGGCTGACCGGGGTGCTGGCCGTAGGCGGCCTGCTGCCCGTACTGGGGCTGCTGGCCGTACGGCGA
>DVLP01000047.1 GCA_018715445.1 Candidatus Avipropionibacterium avicola
GCCCGGTGGCTGGCGCGAGTGGGTCGGCCCCCAAGGCCAGATCATCGGCATCAACCACTACGGCGCCAGTGCCTCGGCCGAGGTGCTGTTCGAGAAGTTCGGCTTCACCGCCGAGGCGGTCGTCGAGGCCGCTCGGCAGTCCATCACCGACGCATCTGCGTGACCCCAGACGGAAAGGACGTCCACACCATGACGGAAACCACCACGAACCAACGACTGGCTGACCTCGCCGCGGCTGGGGTGTCCATCTGGTTGGACGACCTCTCCCGGGCCCGCCTCGACTCCGGCAACCTCGCCGAGCTCATCGCGACCAAGTCGGTCACCGGGGTGACCACGAACCCGACCATCTTCGCCGCGGCCCTCAGCCAGGGCGAGGACTACGCCGACCAGGTCCGCGAGCTCGCTGCGGCCGGAGCCGACGTCTCCGAGGCTGCCAAGTCGATCATGGCCGCCGACGTGGCCGAGGCCTGTGACCTGTTCACCGAGACCAACGCCACCACCGACGGCGTCGACGGCCGCGTCTCGATCGAGGTCGACCCGACCAAGGCCCGCCAGACCGAGGAGACCATCGCCGAGGCCGCTGAGCTGTGGGCCAAGGTTGACCGGTCGAACTGCCTGATCAAGATCCCGGCCACCGTCGAGGGGCTGCCGGCGATCACCGCGACCATCGCCAAGGGGATCAGTGTCAACGTGACCCTGATCTTCTCGCTGGAGCGCTACGGCGACGTGATCGAGGCCTACCTGAGCGGACTCGAGCAGGCTGCCGAGGCCGGCATCGACCTGTCGACGATCCACTCGGTGGCCTCGTTCTTCGTGTCCCGGGTGGACACCGAGGTCGACAACCGTCTGGACGCGGTCGGCGGCGAGGCCGCGTCCGCGCTCAAGGGCACGGCCGCGATCGCCAATGCCCGGCTGGCGTACGACCTGCTCACCACCATCCACGGTGGAGGTGACCATCCGCTGGCGCCCCGCTGGGCCGCGCTGGCCGAGAAGGGTGCCCGGCCTCAGCGTCCGCTGTGGGCCTCGACCGGGGTGAAGAACCCGGACTACTCCGACACCATGTACGTCACCGAGCTGGTCGTGGCCGACACGGTCAACACCATGCCGGAGAAGACCATGGACGCCTTCGCCGAGCACGGCGAGGTGCGTGGGGACCGTGTCTCGACGCCGGAGTTGGTCGAGCAGGCCCGCACCACCATGGAGCAGTTGGCCTCGGTCGGCATCGACATGGATGACGTCGTCCGGGTGCTCGAGGACGAGGGGGTCGACAAGTTCGTCGCCTCCGGCAAGGAACTCAATGAGTCCGTCCGGGTCGCGCTCGACCACGCTCGAGGCTGACGACCATCGCACAAGAGGACTGTGGTGACGTGAAGACCAACCCGTTGCGGGACCCGCAGGATCGTCGTCTCCCCCGCGTCGCCGGACCCTGTGTCCTGGTGATCTTCGGCGTGACCGGTGATCTGTCGACCAAGAAGCTGATGCCGGCGGTGTACGACCTGGCCAACCGTGGGTTGTTGCCGCCCGGCTTCGCCCTGGTCGGTTTCGCCCGTCGTGACTGGGCCGACCAGGACTTCGCCAAGATCGTGCACGACGCGGTCAAGGAACATGCCCGCACCCCGTTCCGCGAGGAGGTGTGGCAGCAGCTGCTCGAGGGGATCCGGTTCGTCTCCGGCCAGATCGGCGACGACGAGTCCTTCGAGCGGTTGGCCAATGTCATCACCGAGCTCGACGAGGCCCGCGGCACCGGTGGCAACCACGCGTTCTACCTCTCCATCCCCCCGGGGTTGTTCGAGACCGTGGTGACGCAGCTGCGCCAGCACGGACTGACCGAGGACCATGCCGACCGGTGGAACCGTGTCGTCATCGAGAAGCCGTTCGGTCACGACCTGGCCAGTGCCCAGGAGTTGCAGCAGGTGGTCTCGCGGGCCTTCGGTTCGCAGTCGGTGTTCCGCATCGACCACTACCTCGGCAAGGAGACCGTGCAGAACATGTTGGCGCTGCGCTTCGCCAACCAACTGTTCGAGCCGGTGTGGAACAACCACTACGTCGACCACGTCCAGATCACGATGGCCGAGGACATCGGCATCGGTGGGCGCGCCGGCTACTACGACGGCATCGGCGCGGCGCGTGACGTCATCCAGAACCACCTGTTGCAGTTGCTCGCGCTGACCGCGATGGAGGAGCCGTCCTCCTTCGACGCGCGCCAGCTGCGCAACGAGAAGCGCAAGGTGCTCGAGGCCACGGTGCCGCCGAAGCGGATCGACCTGCACACCGCCCGGGGTCGCTACTCCAGCGGGTTCGCCGGAGGCAAGCAGGTCCGCAGTTATCTCGAGGAGGAACGGATCCCGCAGGACTCGACCACCGAGACCTATGCCGCGATCCGGGTCGACATCGAGAACCGGCGGTGGGCCGGGGTGCCGTTCTACCTGCGGACCGGCAAGCGGTTGGCCCGCCGGGTCACCGAGGTCGCCCTGGGCTTCAAGCGGGCCCCGCACCTGCCCTTCACCTCGACCGACACCGAGGCGTTGGGCCACAACGCGCTGGTGCTGCGGATCCAGCCCGACGAGGGCATCACCATGCGGTTCGGGGCCAAGGTGCCCGGCACCCAGATGGAGATCCGCGAGGTGAGCATGGACTTTGCCTACGGCGGGTCGTTCACCGAGTCGAGCCCGGAGGCGTACGAACGGCTGATCCTGGACGTGCTGCTGGGTGATCCGCCGCTGTTCCCCCACCACGAGGAGGTCGAGCTCTCGTGGCGGATCCTCGACCCGATCCTGGACTACTGGGCCGAGTCGGACCGCTCCGGCAACGGCGAGCCGAGCCTGGACTCGTACGAGCCCGGCTCGTGGGGACCGAAGTCGGCCGACGAGATGTTGGCCCGCGACGGGTTCAGCTGGCGGCGACCATGACGACCACACCGACGAGCACATCGACGCCCAGGAGCTGGCGATGATCACCACCTTGACCGACACCACGTCCTCGGCGATCGCCTCGGCGCTGTTGAAGGCCCGCCGTGCGATGGGCTCGCCCGCCACCGGCATGGTGATGACGATCGTCATCTCGTGCACCGAGGCCGAGCAGGACTCCGCGGTCGAGGCCGCGGTCGAGGCCGGCCGCGAGCACCCCTCACGGATCCTGGTCGCGGTCACCGGCCGCGGTCGGCAGAACCGTCTCGACGCCGAGGTCCGGATCGGCGAGGGCACCCCCGGCGAGATCGTCATCCTGCAGATGTACGGCAGGATGGCCACCCATGCCGCCTCGGTGGTGCGACCGCTGCTGCTGCCGGACTCGCCTGTGGTGGTGTGGTGGCCCGGCGCGGCACCGGCCGACCTGGCCCATCACGAGCTGGGCCGACTGGCCACCCGACGGGTGAGCGATGCGATGGGTTCGGCCCGGCCGCTGCAGGCGCTGCGACTGCGTGCCGAGAACTACCAGCCCGGCGACACCGACCTGGCCTGGACCCGCACCACCCAGTGGCGCTCACTGCTGGCGGCCTCCTTGGACCAGTACCCGGCGACCGTGCTGGGGGCGACCGTCTCGGCGGAGCGCAATTCTGCCGCTGCCAAACTGCTGGTGGCCTGGTTGGAGGCCCGACTCAAGGTGCCGGTGAAGCGTGGCACCAGCGAGGGTCCCGGGATCACCAAGGCCACCCTGGAGACCGCGGCCGGCGACATTGCCATCGTGCGGACCGACGGCCGGCTGGCGTCGTACTCGGTGCCGGGCCAGCCGAAGCGGTTGGTGGCCCTGAAGCGACGCCCGGTGGCCGACCTGATGGCCGAGGAGCTGCGTCGGATGGATCCCGACGACGCCTTCCGCGACACCATCAAGGCCCTGCCCGGTCCGGCGAAGAAGTCCACGGCCAAGAAGACCGCTGCCAAGAGGACCGCTGCCAAGAAGGCCACGGCGACGAAGGCTGCGGCGAAGAAGTCGGCGACCAAGAAGACCACCGCAAGGAAGACTGCGACGAAGAAGGCCACGACCAAGAAGGCGAGCTGAGATGACCCAGGACGTCTCCCCCACACGGCAGGACCTGGTCGAGTCGACCGCCGAGGCGTTGGTCTCGGTGATCGGCGCCAGCATCGCCGAAGCGGGTGAGGCCCACCTGTGCCTGACCGGTGGGACCATCGCCAAGCGGCTGTACGCCCATCTGGGCACGACTGCGGCTGACGCGCTCGACTGGTCACGGGTCCACCTGTGGTGGGGCGACGAGCGGTGGGTCCCGGCCGGGGACGAGGACCGCAACGACGCCCAGGCCCAGGCCGGTCTCGGACCGATCTGGGACCGCGCCGTACGCCACCCGATGCCGGCCAGC
>DVLP01000048.1 GCA_018715445.1 Candidatus Avipropionibacterium avicola
GCTGGCCGGCATCGCCCCCTTCGACCCGGTGGCTGCCTACCTCGGTGCCGCCCAGGAGTGGGCCGATCCGGGCACCCGGGCACGGATCGCCGCCCAGCTCGGCGTTGACGACCCGTGGTGGCAGCACTACCTCGGTTGGGTCCGCGGTGTGCTGACCGGTGACCCCGGGTGGTCCTCGGCCTATCGGCAACCGGTCGGCGACGTCCTCGGAGCACGCCTGGTCTGGTCGGTCCTGCTCGGTGCGGTGGCGCTGCCCCTGGCCGCCCTGGCCTCGGCAGTCCTTTCCCTGGCAACGATCCGGCGTCCGGGCGGCTGGGTGGATCGGACCGTTTCCGCACTGGCCACCGTGCTGGCCGCCACCCCGGCCTTCCTGGTGTGCCTCGGACTGATCGCGGTGGTGTCGCTGCGCTGGGGCTGGCTCCCGGCCGGCGGACTCGCCCCGGCCGGTGAACCACTGACCGCCGGTACGGTGGCTCGCCACCTGATCCTGCCGGCGATCGCGCTGGCCAGTTCCCTCCTGCCCTGGCTCGTGCTGCACCTACGGGAGTCGATGGTCGAGGCGTACGGATCTGCGGCGGTCTCCGGAGCCCGTGCCCGCGGGGCGTCGGAGGCCCAGGTGCTGTGGGGGCATGTGGTCCCACCGGCACTGATGCCCGCGGTCACGGTGATCGCTGCCCGTCTTCCGGAGCTGGTGACCGGAACGGTCCTGGTGGAGACCGTCTTCGGCTGGCCGGGCATCGGCCTGGCCCTGGTGCGTGCTGCCACCAGCGTCGACTATCCCCTGATGGCGGCTGTCACGCTGGCCGCTGGCACTGTGGTGATCGGTGGCAACCTGCTCGCCGACCTGCTCCAGTGGCGCATCGATCTGCGAGCCCGAGGTGGGCTGCGATGAGCACCACTCCACTCTGGCGACCGGTGCCCCTGCTGCCCGGCCAGGCAGCCATCCGACCTGGACGCCAAACCTGGCGCTGGCTCGCTGCAGGATTCCTTGTGCTGTTGACGACTGTCGCACTGCTCGCCCCGGTGATCTCCGGGTTCGACCCCCTGACGGTGGACTACCCACGCGCCTCCCTTCCGCCGGGCCCGGGCGGCCTCCTGGGGACCGACCCGGCGGGACGTTCGGTCGCCCTGCTCACCGCCTCCGGGTTGCGGATCTCCGGGACGGTCGCCCTGGCCGCCGCGGTGCTCGCCTCGGTCGTCGGAGCGGTCGCCGGAGTCACGGCCGTGGTGGTCGGAGGATGGGTCGACCAGCTGCTGATGCGCATGGTCGATGCCGTCAACACCATCCCCCATCTGCTGCTCGGCATCGTCCTGGTCGTCTTCTTCCGGGGCAGCTTGGTCGCCATGGTGCTGGCGATCGCCCTGACCCACTGGACCCAGGTGGCCCGGATCGTCAGGGCAGTCGCACTGCCGCTGCGCGATGCCGAACACCTCCGGATCGCCGCCGTCCTGGGGCTGCTGCGCCGCGACCTGGTGCGCTGGCACCTCGTGCCGGCGATCCTGCCGCAGGCCGCGATCGGGTGTGCCCTGCTGGTGCCCCACGCGGTCTGGCACGAAGCGACCTTGTCCTTCCTGGGGGTGGGTCTGGCGCCCCACCAGCCGTCCTTGGGCGTGCTGCTCAACACCGGACAGCAGGCCGTCTTCACCGGAGCCTGGTGGCAGGTTGCCGTCCCCGCGCTGGCCCTGGTGTCGGTGACACTCGCGATCACTGTCCTGTTGCGGGGACGACGGACGGCGGGACGCCCATGACCGCAATCCTCACCGTCAAGGAACTGTCGGTACGGCTTCGCGACCCGGCCGACCCGGCTCGCTGGACCGTGCCGGTCGATCGGGTGTCGTTGACCCTGCACCGCGGTCGCACCACCGTGGTGGTCGGTGAGACCGGAGCCGGCAAGTCCTTGCTGCTCACCAGCCTGATCGGTCTGCTGCCGCCCGGAGCTGAAGTGGCCGGGTCGGCACGGCTGATGCTCGACCCGTCGCCGGTGGAGCTCACTCGCCTGTCCGGCCAGGCGTGGCGCAGGATCCGTGGGCGTCGGATCGGACTGCTCAGCCAACAGGCAGCGTTCAGCCCGGTACGGACGATCGGAGCCCAGCTCAGCGAGGTCCACCCGATCGTGCATCTCACCGCGCTGGCCGAGGACTGCGGACTGTCACCGGCCCTGCTGCAACGACATCCGTCCGAGCTGTCCGGAGGGCAGTTGCGCCGCGCGGCACTGGTGGCGGCCCTGCTCCACGATCCTGTGGTGCTGTTGGCCGATGAGCCGACGGCCGGGATCGGCGCGGCCGAGGTGGGCCCGGTTCTCGAGAGGCTTCATGCCCCTCGACGAGCTCGGGTGACGGAGGCTCCGGGGACGGAGGCTCGGGGGACACTCGTGGTGACGCATGACCTTGCCGTGGCAGAAGGGATCGCGGACGACCTGGTCGTGATGCGGCGGGGCCGGATCGTGGAGGCCGGTCCGGCCGAACGTGTGCTCACGGCTCCCGAGCACCCGTACACCAGGCGACTGCTCGCGGCCCGCAGGGAGGTCACCCCATGAGCCTGGCGATCGAGGAAATGGTGGTGCACCACCAGCCGGCCGGCGGTGGCGAGCCACGCACGATCGGACCCCTGACCGTACGGATCGATCCCGGTGAGATCGTCGGCCTTGCCGGCCCGTCCGGCAGCGGCAAGACCACGGCCGCCCAGGTGCTCGCCGGCATCCGGGCACCCGATGCCGGACGACGGCTGTTGGACGGCCGGCCCACCACTCGATGGGGGTGGTCCGCTCCTCCGGAGGTACGACGTCGCGTCCAGTTGGTGCCGCAACTTCCCCACCTGGCTTGCGATCCCCGGCTGACGTTGCGTCGATCCCTGGCCATCCCGCTACGTCGTCACCGGATCTCGTACCACCAGGGACTCGAGTGGTTGAACCGCTGCGAGTTCGATCCAGCACTGCTCGATCGGCGTCCGGACCAGGTCTCCGGCGGTCAGCTCCAGCGTTTCGTCCTGGCCCGGGCCCTCACCGTGGGCCCCGACCATCTGGTGGTGGACGAAGCGACCAGCGCCCAGGACGCCATCACCACCGCCACCATCGCCCGGCTGCTGCGTACGGTCGCAACCGATGGCACCGGTGTCCTGCTGATCTCCCACGACACCACACTGCTGGACCAGCTGTGCAGCAGACAGGTCGCGATGGATCAGGAGGTCCAGCGGTACAGGTCTGCGCCCTTGGAGTAGTACCAGTTCCCGAGCCGGTCGATCGCCAGGTTCGTCTTGTCCTCGGAGAGCACCGTGAGCTCCCAGCTGGACGGATCCACGGTGAAGACCGTGGCCGCGGTGGTGCCGACCAACTGCCCCTCGTGCCAGAACAGCTCGTGACCCGTGACGTAGGTGGCATCGTTGTCGGAGTCGAAGAAGGTCTCCGAGCGAGTCACCTGTTGTCCGGCGACGTCGAAGCTGAACAGCGTGTTCGTCCCCAGGCCCCACAGGGTCCCGTCGTCATCGAAGGCCAGCGCACCGATGCTGGTCTCCCCCGGCACGGGCACCACGGACCACAACACCTTCTCGGTGGCG
>DVLP01000463.1 GCA_018715445.1 Candidatus Avipropionibacterium avicola
GACGTCCACCCAAAATGGGTGACAGCGTTGGCACCATCGGGCACTCTGGATCCGGACACACTCCGGACCCGAGGGAGGGCGCTGCGATGAGCGGTGTGGTCGTGCTGAACACCGACAACACGGCGCTGCACACCGTCTCGATCCCCCACGCGATCCGGATGCTGGTCCGTGAGGTCGCCGTCATCGAGGAGGCCGTCGAGGGTGAGCGGTTCGGCCCCTACCCCGTGCCGGTCGTGCTCCGCCTGCTGCGCTACGTCAAGACCACCTTCCTGTACGGCCGGGCCCCGACCTGGTCGAAGCGGGCGGTGCTGCGCCGCGACCGGAACCGCTGCGGCTACTGCGGTGAGCGCGGCACCACCATCGATCACCTGCTGCCCCAGTCACGAGGTGGGCGCAACACCTGGCTGAACACCGTGTGCGCCTGTCAGGCGTGCAACCACCGCAAGGCCGCCCGGACGCCGGCCGAGGCAGGGATGACCCTGCACGTCGTACCGCGCGTCCCGGCCTGGCGGGAAGTCTCCATGTGAGGTTGACCTTGCGGTTGCTGGTACGGGACTGACCTCTTAGAGTCCGGTGGGTATTCACGCAATGCCCGACCCGCACGGGGGGTGGACGGGCGAGGACCGAAAGGACCCACAGTCATGGCTGACGCACTCCACCCCGGAGGTCGCGTGCTGCGAGGACTACCAGGCCTGGCCTTCGGGCTCGTCCTGGTGGCCGGCCTGACGGCGCTGCCAGTCGAGCAGGCTGCTGCCGACGAGAGCCCCGACACCTCCATCACCACCCTCAAGGCCACCTCCACACCCAAGGCACCCAAGCTCGAGACCCAGCGGGACTCGGGACCGATGGACCGCCGCGCGGCCGGCAACAACCGGGTCGTCGCCGAGCTGGGCCAGCAGAGCACCGATGACTTCTCCTCGGTCGGGGTGACCTGGTCGGGCGACAGCACCGGGACCGCCCCCGACATCCAGGTCCGCACCAAGGACGACAGCGGCGAGTGGTCGGACTGGGAGACCATCACCGATGGCCAACCGATCGGCACCGAGGACGGCCGTCTGGCCACCGACCCGATCTTCGTCGGCGATGCCACCGGCCTGGAGATGCGGGCGGTGGGCGACGAGTCGACCGAGCTGAAGGATGTCGAGGTCGCGCTGGTGAAGTCGCCGGAGGTCTCCTCCGACGCCGACCCGGAGAAGTTGGCCGCGACCGCAGGGTCCGACCTGGCTCCGCGCCCGAGCATCATCACCCGCAAGGGCTGGGGTGCCGATGAGAGCCTCCGCTGCAACGACGACAAGATGGGCACCACCATCAAGGGCGTGGTGGTCCACCACACCGCCGGCAGCAACAGCTACTCCAAGTCGCAGTCGGCCTCGATCATCCGTGACATCTACGCGTACCACACCAAGACCTTGGGCTGGTGCGACATCGGCTACAACTTCCTCATCGACAAGTACGGTCAGATCTTCGAGGGCCGCTGGGGCGGCATCGACATGCCGATCCACGGATCGCACGCCACCGACTGGAACACCAACACCATGGGTGTGTCCTTCATGGGCAACTACGACACCGCGGCTCCGCCGTCGGTGATGCTCAACGCCGGTGCCGACCTGATCGCGTGGAAGCTCGATGCCTTCCAGCGCGAGGCCAAGGGCAAGGTCAAGCTGGCCGGCAAGGTCGTCAACATCATCTTCGGTCACGGTGACGTGATGGCGACCGCCTGCCCCGGCGCGAACATCCGTTCGAAGATGGGCAACCTGCGCGACAAGGTCGAGAACCGGATGGGCGCCCGCGGCCCCATCGGGAAGGCCTGGGACAAGCGGGGCGGCGAGAAGACCTTCGGGCATCCGCATGTCGCCGAGAAGGTGATCGGTGGCGGACGTGCCGCAGGGTTCCTCCGCTCGAACAAGCCCAAGACGCTCTACTGGCACCCCTACACCGACGACCACGAGACCAAGGGCCCGATCGATGCCCTCTACACCGACCTGGGCGGGCCGACCAGTGGTCTGGGGTGGCCGCGCAGCGACGTGCACGATGTCAAGAACGGCCGCGGTCAGGGCTTCAGCCATGGGGCGATCTACCGCTCCGGGCGGACCCCGGCCCGCGCCGTCCACGGTCCGATCTACACCTACTACCGTGCGATCGGTGGTCCGGGTGGCGACCTGATGCTGCCGACCACGAACGTGAAGGCCGGCGTCATCTCGAAGTCGCAGTGGAGCAAGTTCGAGGGCGGGATGATCCTGTACCACCCGAAGGTCGGCGCGCACGTGCTGAAGGACGACATCGCCAAGCGGTACTACAAGCTGAGCAAGTCGCAGCAGGAGCGTCTCGGCGTGCTCAAGAAGGACGAGTACGACACGTCCGGTGGGCGCAAGGCGCTGTTCCAGCGCGGCAAGATCGTCTGGAACGCCACCAACGGCAAGGTGTCGGTGACCTTCGAGGACTGAGCCGGGCTCAGCGAACTGCCGGGCGATCGACACCCGGGCGGCCGGGACCCCGATGATCGGGTCCCGGCCGGATGCCGAGCCGATGGACCTCGAGTGCAGCCAACTGCTCCATGCACTCGGGGTCCGCGGCGCGCCAGGCCTTCACCGGGTCGTCGCTGATGGCTCGCAGCCGCTCGATCGGGTGGTGCGCCAGGGCCCGCAACGCCAGCAGGTCGGTCCCCCGGCCCTGGTCGACGATCAGCTGCGCGGCCCGTGAGGTGCGCAGGTAGCGCAACCTCCGGGGCAACCAGATCACCAGGGCGATCAGGAACGGGATGGCGAAGGTGACCAGCCCGGTGACGGCGGCAGCGGTCTCGATCGCGGTGATCTGGCGTTCGGCGGCGGCTGCGATCTCCTCGAGCGATCCCGAGGCGTTGTCGAGCGGCAGTTTGATCATCCCGCCCACCCCGGGGATCTTGTCCACCTCGGCACCGGCGGCCCTGACCTGATCGGCCGTCTGCCGGGCCTGGGTGGCCGTCACCCGGAGCGGATCGGCAATCGCCCGGATCGACCCGTCGACCACCCGCGCCAGCACCAGCCAGAGCACCGTCCACGCCGCGACGGCGGCATCGGCCAGGATCTGACCAGTCAGCTGGGAGGTGCGCCGCGAGTACCAAGCCATGTCAGAAGGCTAGAGGATCACCTCATCGGCTCCCCGGCGGCACGGCACGCCAGCCGTCGTCGTCGACCCGGGCCAGGCCCTGCGCCTCCAGGGCCCCGAGGGCGGCCAGGCAGGACTGGACCGGCTCCCCCACCGCCAGGCTGACCTCGCCCGGTGTCCGACGACCGCGGGCCGGCAACGCTTCGTAGACCGCCATCAGCGCGGCCGGCAGTCGGTCCAGCCGATGGGGCTGCGCCCGGGGCGCCTCGACCAGGTGCTCCCCCATCGCCGAGACCAGCTCGAGGACCTGCTCGGAGCCGGTGACCAGCTCGGCGCGCCGTTCACGGATCAGGTGCAGCGGCCCGACCGACAGGGCAGAGTGCACCGATCCCGGCACCGCCATGCAGATCCGGCCCAGCGACTCCGCCCAGGCCATCGTGTTGCGGGCCCCGGAACGGGCGGCAGCCTCCACCATCACCGTGCCGGCGCCAAGGGCCGCGATCAACCGGTTCCGTGCCAGGAAACGGATCCGGGTCGGTCGACCGCCGGGCGGGATCTCCGACACCACCAGGTGGTGTTCGGCCAACTGCTGCAGCACCAGCATGTTGCCCCGTGGGTACTCGATGTCGGGTCCGCAGGCGAGCACGGCCACCGTACGGGACCCGTCGACGCTGAGCACGCCGCGATGGGCCGCGATGTCGATGCCGAAGGCCCCGCCCGAGACCACCGTCCAGTCCTGCTCGGCCAACTCGGCGGCGAGCTCGCCGGCGCATCCTTGACCGTACGGCGAACAGGCCCGCGCCCCCACGATCGAGACCGCCCGGTCGACCCACTCGCCCAGGTGCCCCGGACCACGGACCCACAGCCCGACCGGCACCCCACCACGGTCCGAGATCGGCTCCGCCCCGGCCAGGTCGGCCAAGGACGCGGGCCACTCGGGGTCACCCGGCATCACGAACCGGGTGTCGCTGCGCCGGGCCAGGATCACCAGCCCGTCGGTGTCGTGGGCCAGTGCCCGCCGTTGGGGACCGGCGCCGTGGTGCCCGGCCAGGGTGTCCTGCCAGACCCGGCCCGGTTCGGCGCGGGTCAGGGCCCGGGCCAGCACCGGGTCGCCGGCGTCGAAGGTCCACGACAGGGCCATCCGGTGGTCCCGTTCCTGCGTGGTGTCGCTCATGCCACCCTCCCCATGCCGTCGGTGTCACCGCGACGCATCGCCAGCGCCGCCATCAGGTCGTCGGCCGAGGGCCGGTCGCGCCCGGCCAGGTCGGCGATGGTCCACGACAGCCGCAGCACCCGGTCGACGCCGCGAGCACTGAGACGGCCCTGCTGCACCGCGCGGTCGATGTGCTCCAGGCCGTGGGGCAACGCCAACCGGTTGCGCAGGTAGGAGCCGCGCACCTCGGCATTGGTGCTCCAGCCGGTCCCGGCCAGTCGCTGCGACTGTCGTTGACGGGCCGCGGCCACCCGCTCGGCGACCAGGGCACTCGGCTCGGCCGTACGCATCGCCCGGTCCAGGTAGGAACGGCGGATCGGGGTGAGGCGTTGGGTGATGTCGATCCGGTCGCGGATCGGTCCGGACAGCCGCTCGCCGTAGCGCCGGATCGCGATCGGCGCACAGGTGCACGCCGCGCCCGGGGTCGCGGCCAGGCCACACGGACACGGGTTGGCGGCCAGCACCAACTGGAAGTTCGCCGGGAACCGGGCCTGCACCTGGGAGCGCCCGATCGTGACCACGCCACTCTCCAACGGGGTCCGTAGGGTGTCGAGCATCCGGGCGGAGAACTCCGGGGCCTCGTCCAGGAACAGCACGCCGCGATGGGCGACCGAGATCAGTCCCGGCCGGGCCAGGCGTGGACCACCTCCGACCAGACTGGCCAGCGACGCCGAGTGGTGCGGTGCAGCGTACGGCGGTCGACTGACCAGGCCATCCAGGCCGAAACCGGCCAAGGAGTGGATGGCCGAGACCTCCAGGGCCTCGGCCGCACCCAGCGGCGGCAGCACACCGGGCAGCCGCTCGGCCAGCAGTGTCTTGCCGACGCCGGGTGGACCGGTGAGGAAGAGATGGTGGCGACCCGCGGCCGCCACTTCCAGGGCCCACCGGGCCTCGACCTGACCGGCCACCTCCATCAGGTCCTTGGGGGTGGCCTCCTCCTGCTCGACCTCCTCGGCGGCCGCCACCTCGTCGACCACCACGGGCTCGCCGTTGAGCACGGCGGCCAGGTCGGCGAGGTCATTGACCGGCTGGACCGTCATGCCCTCCACCAGGCGGGCCTCGGCAGCCATCGCGGCCGGCACCACGACCCGGGTGAAGTCGTGCTGTGCCGCCGCCAGCACGGCCGGCAGGACGCCGCGGACCGGGCGGATCCTGCCGTCCAGGCCCACCTCGCCGACCCACACGGTGTTGTGCAACCCCACACCCTCGACGACCTTGGCCGCGGTCAACAGTGCGGCGATGATCGCGATGTCGTAGTGGCTGCCGGCCTTGGGCAGCGAGGCCGGTGAAAGGTTGACCGTGACCAGGGACTGCGGCCAGCTCAACCCCGCCGAGGTCACCGCCGCCCGGCAGCGGTCGCGGGCCTCGTACAGTGCGGTGTCGGCCAACCCGACCAGGACCGTACGCGGCAGCCCGCCACCGATCGCGGTCTCCACCTCCACGATCCGCCCGTCCAACCCGACCAGGGCGACCGAGAATGCTCGCGCCATCGTCATCGTCGATGCACCACCCTCAGATCCCGCGCACGTGCGAGATGAGAGGCTCCGGCCCGCCGAGCACGATCCCGATCGCATCGACGCGGATCCGTCCGGCCCCGGACGGGCGCGCATGCCCGGCCACCCAGTGCGCGGCCAGTTGGCGCAGCGTGCGCTGCTTGCGCCAGGTGATCGACTCCAGGGGGTCGCCGAAGCCCAGGCCGGTGCGGGTCTTGACCTCGCAGAACACCACCGTGGCGTCGAGGTCCTCGGCGATCACGTCCACCTCACCGATCGGGCACCGCCAGTTCCGATCGATGATCCGCCACCCCAGGCCGGTCAACATCTCGACCGCCAGGTCCTCCCCCTGCCGACCGATGCGTTGGCGACGGTGGCTGTCCTGTCCTGCTGTCTGCATGACTCACCTCCACCCAGACAATGGGGTGGTTCCCGCCGAATCGTTCAGCCAATCGCGCCAGCTGTGGACGGTGCTACGAGGTGGGTCGGGCCTGTGGACAACCACGGACCCCTCACGCGGTCAGGACGGCGTGGTCAGGACGGGTCCTGCGGCACTTCCAGGTCGGAGTGGGTGATCTCCTCGATGGAGACGTCACGGAAGGTGAGGACCTTGGCGTTCTTCACGAAGCGGGCCGGGCGATACATGTCCCACACCCAAGCGTCGGCCATCGACACCTCGTAGTAGACATCGCCACCCTCGGTCCGGACCTTGAGGTCGACCGCATTGCACAGGTAGAATCGTCGCTCGGTCTCCACGGCATAGGTGAACAGGGCGACGACGTCCTTGTACTCGCGGTACAGCTGGAGCTCCAGCTCGGACTCGTACTGTTCCAGGTCTTCGGCACTCATGTCGCCCCCACTCTAACGCGACGGACGTTGTCGAAACGGAATCGGTGGATCTGGCACGGGCCGAGTCGTTCCAGGGCCGCCTGGTGATCGCCGGTGCAGTAGCCCTTGTGGATCGCGAAGCCGTACCCCGGGTGCTCCTGGTCGGCCTCGACCATGATCCGGTCACGGGTCACCTTCGCCAGCACGGAGGCGGCGGCGACGCAGGCGGCCACCCGGTCCCCCTTCCACACGCCCAGCCCGGGGACGCCGAGCCCGTCGACACCGAAGCCGTCGGTGAGCGCATAGGCCGGCTCGACATCCAGGCGCTGGACGGCACGGCGCAGCACCGCCAGGTTCGCCACGTGCATCCCGAGTCGGTCACACTCCTGGGGCGGCATCACCACGACTGACCAGGCCACCGCCTTGTCGACGATCTCGTCGTAGGCCCGTTCCCTGGCCTTGGCGGTCATCAGCTTGGAGTCCCGCAGCCCGGTGATCCGGGCCGACGGGCGGTCGGACAGGATCGCTGCCCCCGCCACCAGTGGTCCGGCACAGGCACCCCGGCCGGCCTCGTCGGCACCGGCCACCGGGGTCAACCCGGCTCGCGCCAGGGCACGCTCGTAGGCGTACAGCCCCGAGTCCTTGCGGACCACCACCCGTTTGGTCGTCATCTCAGCAGACGACGCCCTCGGGCTCGATCCTGGGCTCGGCGGGCGCCGGCTCGGACGGCTCGGGCACCTGGTCGAAGGCGGACGGACGGTGCAACAGACCGAAGCGGTCGAGCGGATAGGTGATCGCGAAGGCCACCCCCACCACGTCGTCGGAGGGCACGAAGGCCACGTCACCGCGGATCCCGCTGGCCGACAGGTCGGACAGGTGGCACCGGGAGTCACCGGAGGCGTTGCGGTGATCGCCCATCACGAAGATCCGGTCCGCCGGCACCGTCACCTCGAAGTTGATCTCCGACGGTGCGACTATCCCGTCGGCGTCGGAGTAGAGGTACTCCGACTCGTCGACCGGTTCGCCGTTGACCAGGATCCGCCCCTCGGTGTCGCAACAGATCACCGTGTCGCCGGGCATCCCGATCACGCGCTTGATCAGGTACTGGTCGGAGGAGTTGGGCAGGATCCCGACGAACTCGAGCACCTTGGCCGCCGGTCCACGTTCGGTGTACTGCGCGGGCAGCCAACCCCCCGGGTCCTTGAACACCACGACATCGCCACGGTGGTAGTTCGTGATCTTCTGCACCGCCACCCGGTCGCCGACCAGCAGGGTCTTCTCCATCGACTGCGACGGGATCTCGAACATCTGGAAGACGAAGGTCCGCAGCAGGGTCGAGACCACCAGGCCCAGCACGACCACGATCAGCAGTTCCTTGGTCCACCCCCAGACGGTCGCACCGACCGACTTGGGCTCGGGTGGCACCTCAGGTCCACTGCCGTGGGCGTCGTCCTCGGGCGTCTCGTCTGTCAGCACGTGGCCTCTGCTCCTGCCGCGATCGTGGGTTCCTTCGGTGCCGGATCGATCCCGTGCGGGATGTCCCGGTACGCATCGGTGTGCCCGAGGAAGGACCAACGGTCGAACGGCCACATCACCACGACGGCCCGGCCGACCACCCGGTCCAACGGTACGAAGGCATTCTGCCCCTCCATCGAGCTGAACTCGTGGAGGTGGCACCGACTGTCGCTGCTGCGCGCACGATTGTCCCCGAGCACGAAGAGGTGTCCCGCCGGGACGACCACGTCGAAGTCGATCTCCGAGGCGTCCCCGGCCAACCAGGGCTCGCGCACCGCGACGCCGTTGATGATCAGTGATCCTTCGCCGTCGCAGCAGGCGACGCGGTCGCCCGGCATCCCCACGATCCGCTTCATGACGTGGTCACTGCTCAACGGCGGCACCACGCCAGCGGTCTCGAAGACTCGCCGCACCGGACCCGGTGCCTCACCCGGGCTGGCCAACCAGTTGCCGGGATCGTGGAAGACGATCACGTCACCCCGCTCGGGGGTTGAGACCTTCTCGACCAGGACGCGGTCACCGACGACCAGGGTCGGCTCCATCGAGATGGACGGGATGTCGAAGACCTGCCCGACGAAGATCCGAAGCAGGCTGGAGACGACCAACGCCCCCACGACGACGATCAGCAGCTCCCGGGCGAAGGCGATCGCGTGGTGACGAAATCCCTTGCCGGTGGCCGCACGACCCTTGCCGGTGGCCGCTCGGGCGGGCGTGGTCGGCTCCGGGTGGGCAGCAGCGTCGTCGGCGCCCGAACGGACAGCCACCACCGCCATCACCACCCTTGTTGTCGGCGACGTGTGCACCTTCTGCAGCACGCCGCCGGGCGGGATCAGTTCTCCCGCTTCTCCTTGATCTTGGCTGCCTTGCCACGCAGGTTGCGCAGGTAGTACAGCTTGGCACGGCGGACGTCGCCGCGACGCTCGATCTCGATCTTGTCGACATTCGGCGAGTGGACCGGGAAGGTCCGCTCGACTCCGACGCCGAAGCTCACCTTGCGCACGGTGAAGGTCTCGGTGAGACCGCCGCCGTTCTTGGCGATCACATGGCCGGCGAAGACCTGGATGCGGGAGCGGTTGCCCTCAACCACCTTCACGTGCACCCGGACGCTGTCACCGGCGCGGAAGTCCGGGACGTCGGAGCGCAACGACGCGGCGTCGAGCTGGCTGATCACATTGGTCATCTTGATGGTCCTCGCCGGTGCCACAGGTCACCTGATCGCATTTGCACACGTAAGCCCGACGTCACGGTCGTACCCCCTGTGGCAGGGACCGTTGAGTCGGGCACCAGCGGACAATTCTGCCACAGCAACGCCTCCACAACCAATCAGCGCAGCGGTGGCCGGGCTCCGCCCGCCCGGGCTTGGGAGGTGGGGGCTCAGTCCTTGCTGCGCAGGGCGCCCAGCAGGTCGCGGTTCAGCCGCGAGATGGACTCCAGCGGGATCCCCTTGGGGCAGACCGCGGTGCACTCACCGATGTTGGTGCAGTTGCCGAAGCCTTCCTCGTCGTGCTGGTTCACCATGTCCAGCACCCGGGAGGACCGCTCGGGCTGTCCCTGCGGCAGCAGACCGAGGTGGGTGACCTTCGCCGCGGTGAACAGCATCGCCGAGCCGTTCGGGCAGGCGGCGACACAGGCGCCACACCCGATGCAGGTGGCCGCGTCGAACGCATCGGAGGCATCGGCCTGCGAGACCGGAGCGGCATTCGCCTCGGGCGCCGACCCGGTGTTGACCGAGACGTAGCCACCGGCCTGGATGATCCGGTCGAAGGACGTCCGGTCGACCACCAGGTCCTTCAGCACCGGGAACGGCTCGGCCCGCCATGGCTCGATGTCGATCACGTCGCCGTCGGAGAACGAGCGCATGTGCAGCTGGCAGGTGGTGGTCGGCGACGGCCCGTGGGCCTCACCGTTGATCACCAGGCCGCACATCCCGCAGATGCCTTCGCGACAGTCCGAGTCGAAGGCCACCGGGTCCTTGCCCTCGGCGGTCAGCGTCTCGTTCAGCACGTCGAGCATCTCGAGGAAGCTCATGTGCTCGCTGAGCCCCTCGAGCTGGTACGTCTCCATGCGTCCCTGGGCGTCCTTCTTGGGCTGGCGCCAGATGTTCAGGGTGACCTTCACGATTGATCCTTCTGTCCGCTCGCTGTGGCTGTGGGTACCGGGCTCACTTGTACGACCGCTGTTTCATCTCGATCGCGTGGTACTCCAGCGGTTCCTTGTGCAGGACCGGCTTGGCTCCCACGCCGGTGAACTCCCAGGCCGAGACATGGGCGAAGTCCTCGTCGTTGCGCAGTGCCTCGCCGTCCTCGGTCTGGCTCTCACCGCGGAAGTGACCACCGCAGGACTCGGCACGGACCAGGGCATCGACGCACATCAGCTCGGCCAGCTCGAGGAAGTCGGCGACGCGGCCGGCCTTCTCGAGGGCCTGGTTGATCTCGTCGTTGCTGCCCAGCACCCGCACGTCGGTCCAGAACTCGTCGCGCAGCTCACGGATCCGACCGATCGCCTTGCGCAGGCCGGCCTCGGTCCGCTCCATCCCGCAGTACTCCCACATCACGTGGCCGAGTTCCTTGTGGATCGAGTCGACGGTGCGCGAGCCGTTGATCGACAGCAGCGTGTCGATCCGTTCCTTCACCGAGGACACGGCCTCGGCGGCGGCGGGGTGGGACTCGTCGACCTTCTCGAAGGTCCCCTTCGCGAGGTAGTTCGCGATGGTGTTCGGCAGCACGAAGTAGCCGTCGGCCAGACCCTGCATCAGCGCCGAGGCGCC
>DVLP01000464.1 GCA_018715445.1 Candidatus Avipropionibacterium avicola
GGTGGGCGACCCGCCGCGATCACGCGCGGGTCGCCACCAGCACGTCACGGTGGATCGAGGAGTCGACCCGATGGGCAAGCTCGGTCCAGGCCCCCTCATCGAAGGGGGCCAGCCCGGCCCCGGACACCAACCCCAGCAGGGATTCCCGGGCCAGACCGGTGGTGTTCCAGGCCAGTGCGAGGACGCCGCCACTGCGGAGTTGGCCTGCCCACACAGGGATCGCCTCAGCCAGCAGGTCCTTGGCCGAACGGGTACGGCGACCGTCGTGGTTGCTGCCGTGGACGACCCCGTACGGGGCGTCGGCGATCACCGCATCGAACTTCCGCTTCCCCCACAGGGCAGCGGAATCCCGGGTGTCACCCGGCAGGATCCCCAACTGCAGCACGGATCCGGTCGTGGGATCGGTGACACTCGCCTCGAGGCGGCGGCCCAACACCTTGCCGTCGCGCCGGAGCGGATCATTCGACACCTTGTGCTTGAGGCGCTTGCGGCGCAACCAGGTCCGCAGGAAGGCCGCGTGGGCGTCGATCGCTTTCTGATCGGCCTCCACGCCGTACCCGTGATGGCCGGCCAGCCAGGCACACGACGTCGTCGTGCCGCGGCCGCACAACGGATCCAGGATCTGGTACGGCTCCGGGCGCGCCTCGAGCTGCGCGCAGGCCAGGTGCACCAGCAGCTGGGTGAACTGTTCATTGGTCTTGCCCGGGTACTTCGGGATCGTGACCAGGTCCTCGTCCAGCCCGGACACCGCCGGCAGGTCGAGGGGGACCAGGCCATCACCCTCGCGTCGCGAGACCAACAACGGTGAGCAGAGGCGTGCCAGGGCCGTACGATCCTCGGTGGTCTCGGTCGGTGCCCGGAACTCGACATGGTCGAGGCCACCGAGCGTGGTGATCCGGACCGAGTCCGGATCCACTGCGGGCACGGTCAGGCTGATCTCGGCGGCCGCCAGTCGGGCGGCCGCGCCGGCGTAGACCCGGTTGCCCGAAGGATTGGGCAACACCACCAGGTCAGTTGAGCTGCTCAGGATGCTCCTTCAGACGCTCGAAGGAGGCGCGGACCTCTTCCTCGGCCTCGTCCACGCCGACCCAGGTTGCGCCCTCGACCGACTTGCCGGGCTCGAGGTCCTTGTAGACGGTGAAGAAGTGCTCGATCTCCAGTCGGAGGTAGTCGTGGACGTCGTCGATGTTGCGCAGGTGGTCGCGGCGGTGGTCCGCGGACGGGACGCACAACACCTTGTCGTCGCCACCGGCCTCGTCACGCATCCGGAACATGCCGATCGCGCGGCACTCGATCAGGCAACCGGGGAAGGTCGGCTCGGAGACCAGGACCAGGGCGTCCAGCGGATCACCGTCCTGGCCGAGGGTGTCCTCGATGAAGCCGTAGTCGGCCGGATACTGCGTCGAGGTGAACAAGGTCCGGTCCAGACGGATCCGGCCGCTGTGGTGGTCGACCTCGTACTTGTTCTTCTGACCCTTGGGGATCTCGACGGTGACGTCGAAGGTCAACCCACTGAGTGGCCGGTTGCGGGGCTCGTTGGGTGCGGTCACTGTGGGACCCTCCTTAGACTGAGTGCTGCTGTCCGAGCCTAACGGTGAAGGGCGCGTCCGGACGAACGCGGTCACCCCGACGGTGACCCAGGGCAGGCGGAGGGGGATCGATGGCACGACCGGGGCGAGGGGTGTTCGCCGGCGTCGGTGTGGCACTGGCGGCTGTGCTGGTCGCGGTCGCCGTGCTGTCGGGGGCGGCCGGTGCTGCTGGGCGGGCCTTCCTGTACGGCACCGGCCTGTGGGTCGACGGAGGCTCGGCCACGGTGCCGGCCGAGTTGTTCTCGACCACGCCGACGCCGACCCCGACCCCCACACCGGTCGAGGCCTCGCCGGTGCTGCCGCCGTACAGTCCCGGCAAGCAGATCGATCCCGACCGATTGGCCGAGCGGATCGCGGCAGTGTCGCGGACCGACGTCGGCACCCTCGGCGCCCTGGTCCTGGACGGCGAGTCAGGGAAGGTGCTCTACCGCAAGGGCCAGAACCGGGCGATGACGCCGGCCTCGACGATGAAGCTGCTGACCTCGGCCGCGGTGCTGGACGCGCTCGGGCCCGGGCACCGGTTCGTGACCGCCGTGCAGTCGCCCAAGCCAGGCACGATCGTGCTGGTCGGCGGCGGCGACCCGTACCTGCGCGGTGTCGCCGACGAGGACCACCCGGAGCGGGCCTCCCTGGCCGACCTGGCCGAGCAGACCGCGGCGACGCTGAAGGAACAAGGGGTCACCAAGGTCCGGCTGCGCCACGACGCCCGCCTGTTCGCAGGGACCGGCTGGAACCCGACCTGGCCGGATCGCTACGGCGACGAGGTCGCGGCGACCTCGGCGCTGTGGGTGAACGGTGCCAGGACCAACAACGTGAACCCCGGGCCTCGGGACGCTGATCCGGCTCAGGCGGCGGCGCGGAAGTTTGCCGCGGCCCTGGAGAAGGAAGGCATCGAGGTCGCCGGCGAGATCCAGGCAGGTACGGCGGGCAAGGACAGCGAGCCGATCGCCGAGGTCGAGTCCGAGCCGTTGGACGTGATCGTCGAGTCGGTGCTGCGCCACAGCGACAACGATGCGGCGGAGGTGCTGTTCCGCCATGTCGGCGCGGTGGACGGCAGCGGGTCGATCAAGGCTTCGGCCGCTGCGGTGAAGCAGCGGTTGAGCGACCTCGACGTCTGGGTCGACGGGACGTCGGTCGTGGACGGTTCGGGGATGTCGCGCGACAACGCGGTGCCGGCCCGGTTGATCGCCAAGGTGGTCGCGCTCGGGCTGTCCGAGGACCATCCGGACCTGCGCAGCCTGCTGACCGGTCTACCCGTGGCCGCGTCGACCGGGAGCCTGCAGGGTCGGTTCTTCGCGCCGGGCACCGAGTTGGGTCGTGGGGCGGTGCGGGCCAAGACCGGCACGCTCACCAAGGTCCATGCCCTGGGCGGCTACACCCGCACCGAGTCGGGGCGGGTCGTGGTCTTCGCCTTCCTGGTCAACGGGGGAGAGGACTACCCGGCACGGGTCTACCTCGACCGGGTCGCCTCGGCCGTGACCGCCTGCGGCTGCTGAGTTCGCCCGACGACCACCGCCGCGGTCCGCTGGTCGCACGCTGCGCGGGACCCTGCGCGGGAGGAAGTTCGCAAAGGAACCGGTGACAGGGGTCGAGCCACCGGAGAAACCCCTCCCCACCCCCGTCACCGGTCACTTCCCGAACTTTGCCCACAGGCCCCACTCGCCGCGAAGCACTGTCCACAGGCAGCCTGATCCGATGAACGATTCCGCCCGAATCGGCGCACTACTAGGACATGGGGACACTGACCGGGCTCACCGAGAACCATCGGCACTGGGCGAAGTACTGCGAGATCGACCGGATCCTGCGCGAACACGGCTGGGTGGCGCCGCGTGACCATCCTGATCTGCGCAATCAGTTGAGCTACCTGCAGCGGCGCCGGATCCTGGTGCCGCTGTGCCCGGGTTTCCTGGTGTCCGCCGACACGGTGGACGACGTCGACCTGCGGATCCGGGTGTTGCAGGCCTGGCACCCCGACGGCGTCCTGATGGGCGCCGCCGCGGCCCGGGTCAGCTTCGATCCCGACATCGAGGTCCAGCAGATCGTGATGGCCACGACGACGAAGCGGCGCGCACCCCGCGGCACGCGCCTGATCCGCTGGGACGTGCCCGACGACCACGTGCACACCACCCGGGGGATGCGCCACACCAGCCCGGCACTGACCGCGATCGACCTGTCCCGTCACGACAACGGGGCCGCCATCGACACGGCCCTACGGGTCGGAGCCACCCGGCTGCGCGATCTGCGCGACGCCCTCAAGGACACCCGGTACCGGCTCGGCAACCCGGTACGGCGCGCCATGATCCACGATTCGCGTGACCTGCCGTGGTCGCAGTCCGAGCGACGTACCCACGGACTACTGCGCGACGCCGGCCTCACCGGGTGGGAGACCAACCAGCGGGTGTCCCTGCCCCATGGCCGCCACGGCTTCATCGACATCAGCTTCGCCGAGTACCGGATCGCGATCGAGGTGGACGGCTACGGATTCCACGGCGAGTCCGAGAGCCGCGAACAGTTCGAGACCGATCGCTTCAAACAATCCAGCCTGGTGGCTCAGGGCTGGGTGGTGCTGCGGTTCACCTGGCGCCAGCTCGTCGACCATCCCGACTGGGTGATCGCCATGGTGCGCCAGACCCTGGCCTCCCGTCGGCGGGGCGGTTACGCACTGGCCGCCTGACGACGGTCGTCGGTCCGGACCGGGCGCAGGGAGTCGGGCGCATAGAGTCGGTGCCCATGAGCGTTGTCGACTGGCCGCTGGCCACCCGGACCGCCCGTCGCCTCACCAGGCAGGGTCCGCAGGTCAGCCATGCCGAGGCTGCCGAGGCAGTGGCCGAGATGCGCGAGGCTGCCGTGCGTGCACACGACCACGTCTCTCAGGTCACCGGACTCGTCGCCACCGCCACGCCGGAGCTGCTGGTCGTCGACCGCCCGACTTGGTGCAGCGCCACCGTCGAGAGTTTCGCCGAACTGCTCGCCCCGCTCGACCAGCGCACCGAGACCTCGGCCCTGTCGGCCAAGGTCACCGGCCTCGAGGTGGGCGCCCTGCTGCCGTACCTGTCGACGCGGGTGCTCGGCCAGTACGACCCGTACGTCGGGGACGGCCCGGGTCGACTGCTACTGGTCGCCCCCAGCATCGTCGCGGTGGAACGGGCCCTGGCGGTCGACCCGAGCGACTTCCGGCTCTGGGTCACGCTGCACGAGCAGACCCACGTCCTGCAGTTCCTGCACGGGCCGACACCGTGGCTGCGCGACCACCTGCGCGGCCGAATCACCGCTCTGCTGAGCGAGATGGACCTCACCGCCGGCGCCCTGTCGGGGGTGGCCGCCAATGTCGCCTCGAAGCTGCGCGGTCGCCGCTCCGAGCTCTCGTTGTCCGACCTGGTCCCCGACGAACGGGCCGGTCGACTGGTCGAGGAGATCACCGCGGTGATGTCGTTGCTCGAAGGTCATGCCGACGTGATCATGGACGAGGTCGGCCCCGAGGTGGTCGGCACGGTGCGCACGATCCGGGCACGGTTCACCCAGCGTAGGGCGGCCGGTGGGATCGACGGCCTGGTCCGCAACCTGCTCGGCCTGGACGCGAAGATGCGGCAGTACCGCGACGGTGCCGCGTTCTGCCGGGCGCTGCTGGCCGAGGTCGGGATGGACGGGCTCAACACCGTGTTCACCAGCCCCGACACCTTGCCGAGCGCCGCCGAGATCGCCGACCCCCAGGCCTGGCTGGCCCGGGTCGCTCCCTGAGCCATGGCCAAGCGTGCCCTCGGACCGGCCACCTGGGAACTCGTCCGCGCGATCCGGGCCCACGCCGATCCCGAACGGGCATGGGTGGTCGGGTGCTCGGGAGGACGCGATTCGTTGGCCCTGACCATGGCCGCCGCGCTGGCCCGACCCGGGGGAGTGCGGGCAGTCGTGGTCGACCACGGTCTCCAACCCGACTCGGCGCAGGTCGCCGCGCGGACGGCCGCGCAGCTGGCGGACCTGGTCCCGACCGAGGTGGTACGAGCAGAGGTCGGCTCGGCAGGCGGACCGGAAGCCGCGGCGCGGTCGGCCCGATACGCGGTGTTGGCGGCCGAGGCGTCCCGGGACGGTGCCGAGGTGCTGGTCGGCCACACGCTCGACGACCAGGCCGAGACCGTGCTGCTCGGGTTGACCCGTGGCGCCGGTGCCCGGGCGCTGGCGGGCATGGCGGTGCGGACCAGTTGGACCGATCCCGCCCTGGAGCTGGTCCGTCCCCTTCTCGGGGTGCGTCGTGAGACCTGTGCCCGGGCGTGTGAGGAACGGGGGCTGCAGTGGTGGGACGACCCGCACAACGAGGAACCGGCCTTCCTGCGGTCCCGGATTCGGACCACGGTGATGCCGGTGCTCGTCGAACAGCTCGGTGACCGCGTGGTCGAGTCCCTGGCTCGGACCGCGGAGCTGCTGGGCGATGACGCCGACCTGCTCGACGAGCTCACGGCCGACGCCGCCGACGTGTCGCAACCGGCGTTGGACTGTGCGGTGGTCGCGGAGTTGCCGGCGGCGTTGCGGGGACGGCTGATCCTGTCGTGGTTGCGCCGCCACGGTGGTCGCGACCTCGGCCAGGTCCACGTCGGCGCGGTGGAACGGCTCGTCCTGGACTGGCACGGCCAAGGACCGGTCGACCTCCCCGGGATCCGGGTCCTCCGCCGCGACGGAGCACTCCGGATCGGCTGAGTTCGCGTTCCGACCGGCGGAGCGAGGGGACCGGGCCCGCCCCGCCGCGGGGACCGAGTTCGGGAAGTGACCGGTGACGGGGGTGGGTGGGCCCGAGAAATCGCTCCCC
>DVLP01000465.1 GCA_018715445.1 Candidatus Avipropionibacterium avicola
GCAGTTCACCCCGTGGGTGGAGCGGACGACCTTGTCATGGCTCCAGCGGTCCCGGTAGAAGACGTCGCCGGCGCGCCCACCCTTGCGGAAGACGGCTCGTTGGTCATCGGTCTCGTCCCACCGCGAGAAGAAGCGACCCAGCTTCAACAGGGCATCCGCAGCAGGTCCGTCGATCCGTGCAGAATCGGTCATGAGCACAGACTGACACGAAAAATCTGGAATTACTACCCTACGTAGTAGTTAGGTGAACCTCACCCGCCGGCGAACGGGGGCAGCACGTCCAGCTGGGCCACCTCACTGAGGTCGGTGTCGCCCGAGGGCACCCGGACACCGTCGGCCAACAGGGCCGACGCGGCCATCACCCGTGCCAGGTGCTCATTGCCGTCGGACAGCACCCGCACCAACGCTGCCGCGTCGAGCCCGGCGGCATCGACCTGCTGACTGCTCCGGTCGGCGGCCTCGGCCGCCCCGGCGAAGAACCGCACCAACATCGCTCATCCTCCGATCGCACTCATCGTCCGCGACGGCTGGACGAAGTCGGCCTCGTCGATGCCGTGGGCCCGCGGCTTGGCCGCCTGGGCCCCCAGCCAGGCGTTGACCACCTCGTCGTCATCGGCGCCGCCACGCAACAGCGTCCGCAGGTCGGTCTCGCGGCGCGAGAACAGGCAGGACCGCACCTGCCCGTCACTGGTGAGCCGGGTCCGGTCACAGGCCGCACAGAACGGATTGGTCACCGAAGCGATCACCCCGATCCGGCCACCGGGCTGGTGCTCGTCGGCTGCGACCTGCCACAACTCGGCCGGGGCCGCACCCCGGGACTGGTCGAGCGGGGTCAGGTCGTAGTGCTCACGGAGCCGGTCGAGGATCTCCTCGGCCGTGACCATCGAGCTGCGGTCCCACTCCCCGCGGGGCCCGAGCGGCATCTGCTCGATGAACCGCAGTTGGTGCCCCCGCGCCAGGCAGAATCCGGCCAGGGCCAGGACGTCGTCCTCATTGACCCCCCGCATCACGACCGCGTTCACCTTCACCGGGTGCAGCCCGGCCGCCACCACGGCCTCCAGCGACCGGAGCACGTCCGAGAGCCGGTCGCGGCGGGTGATGCGGGCATAGCGCTCACGGTCGAGGGAGTCGAGGGAGACGTTGACCCGGTCGAGCCCAGCCTCGACCAGGCCGGGCAGCCGCTTGTCCAGGCCGAGCCCGTTGGTGGTCAGGGCCGTCTCGGGACGGTGGCCCTCCGGGGTCCGCAGCGTCGTGGCAGCGGCGATGATCCGCTCCAGCCCCGGACGCAGCAGGGGTTCGCCCCCGGTGAAGCGCAGCTTGGTGATGCCGAACCGCTGCACCGCGATCGCGATCAGTCGGTTGACCTCGTCGTCGGTCAGGACCTCCTCGCCCGGCAGCCAGGCCAAGCCCTCGGCCGGCATGCAGTACGCGCAGCGCAGGTTGCACCGGTCGGTCAACGACACCCGCAGGTCGCGTGCCGTCCGGCCGTAGGAGTCGACCAAGTCGGTCATGGCGCCATGCTAGTCGCTGGCCACGGCCCGAGCCCGGGCTGACCCGTACCGGGCGCAGGCGGTAACCTCAGCACTGCGCCCATGGAGTTGATCCACCCAGATTCGAGGAGTGCCCTAGTGAGCAAGACACCTGTCAAGGTCGCCGTGACCGGCGCCGCCGGCCAGATCTGCTACAGCCTGCTGTTCCGCATCGCCAACGGCGACCTGCTGGGCAAGGACCAGCCCGTCGCACTGCACCTGCTCGAGATCACCCCGGCCCTCAAGGCCCTCGAGGGTGTCGTCATGGAGCTCGACGACTGCGCCTACCCGCTGCTCGACAACGTGGTCATCGGTGACGATGCCAACCAGGTCTTCGACGGGGTCAACCTCGCTCTGCTGGTCGGCGCCAAGCCGCGCGGCAAGGGCATGGAGCGGGGCGACCTGCTCAAGGACAACGGTGGCATCTTCGCCCCGCAGGGCAAGGCCCTCAACGACCACGCCGCCGACGATATCCGCGTCCTGGTGACCGGCAACCCGGCCAACACCAACGCGCTGATCGCGATGAACAACGCTCCCGACATCCCCAACGAGCGCTTCAACGCCCTCACCCGTCTGGACCACAACCGTGCGGTCACCCAGCTCGCCCAGAAGGCCGGCGTCACCGTCAACGACATCACCAACCTGACGATCTGGGGCAACCACTCGGCCACCCAGTACCCCGACATCTTCAACGCCAGGATCAACGGCACCCCGGCCGCCGAGGTCGTCAACGACCAGGCCTGGTTGGAGAACGACTTCATCCCGACCGTGGCCAAGCGTGGCGCCGCGATCATCGAGGCCCGCGGGGCCTCCAGCGCCGCCAGCGCGGCCAACGCCACCGTCGACCACATGCGCGACTGGGTGCTCGGCTCCCCCGAGGGCGACTGGGTGTCGATGTCGGTCCCCTCCGACGGTTCGTACGGGGTCCCCGAGGGCCTGATCTCCTCGTTCCCGTGCACCACCGCCAACGGCAACTACGAGATCGTCCAGGGGCTCGAGGTCAATGACTTCTCCCGTGCGAAGATTGATGCCTCGGTCGCCGAGCTCTCCGAGGAGCGCGCCGCGGTCACCGAGCTCGGACTGATCAGCTGACCCCATCCGTGCAGTTGAGGACCCTCGAGAGGTGAGACTGTCCCCATGACTGATTCCAACACCCCCGACGAGTGGGCACCCCGCGAGTGGGAGCCCTCGGACTGGCAACCGTCGGACGAGGCGTCCACGGACCCCTCGGGCGCCGACTCGGCCACCGAGGGATTCGGATCCGGTCATGGGGACGACGCACCGACCCCGGGCACCACCGACGATCCTGCTCAGGGCACCGACAACTGGGGCGAATCCGCCCAGTCGGCCGCCTCGGCCGCCGAGTCGAGCGACTGGTCCCCGTGGTCGGCCGAGTCCTCCGATGACGGCCTCGGCCAGGCCGGCTTCGACTCCGGGTCGCTGCAGGTCGAAGGTGTCGGTGGCTCCTCGTCGGGCAGCGCCGACGACTACGCCCCGGCCGACGACTACAGCCCGTACGCCGACGCTCCGGCCGAGAGTGCCGACGACGGCTACTCCCCCTACAGCGGGATGGGTGGCTACGAGACCCCACCGGCCGACGCGGCACCCCAGCCGTCGGCACCGGACTTCTCCGCACCGGCCTCGCCCGTCAGCGGGCCGGCCTCGTCGGCCCCGTCCGCGGGGGCGCCGTCCTCCGGGGTGAGCGCGACGCCGTACGGTCAGCAGCAGCCGGACCCGACCCCGGATCCGTACGCCCAGCCCCAGCAGCCGTCGGCGAATCCGCCGGCCGAGAACTTCCCGGCCTACCAGGCGCCCACCTCGGCCCCGAATCCGTACGCCCAGCCGACGCCGTACGGACAGCCCAGCGGCTCACCGTACGGCCAGCAGCCCGGCCCGTACGGCCAGCAGAACCCGTACGCCCAGCAGGGCGGCTACCAGCCGGCCGTCTACGGCGGACCGGCCGTCCCGGTCAACCATCCACGGGCCGTGCCCTCGATGGTGCTGGGCATCGTCAGCCTCTTCTGCTGCCCGATCGCCGGCGTCGTCGCCCTGGTGCTGGGCATCGGGTCGCAGCGCGAGATCGCAGCGAACCCGGGGCGTTGGACCGGTCAGGGGATGGCGATCGCCGGCATCGTGCTCGGCGCGATCGGCACCCTGATCGGCGGACTGGCCTGGATCAGCAACCTGATCAACTGAGCAGCGTGGTGGTTGAAGAGTCTGCCACAATGGGGCCATGAGCAACCCGTACGGCCCCGATCCCTATGCGGAGCGGTCCAGTGACCCCTACGAGGCCTACGTCCAGTCCTCGCCGTACGGCGCCCCGATGGTCCGCCAGCACCCCAGGTCGACCCCCATCCTGGTGCTGGGCCTGCTGTCGATCCTGGGTCTGAGCATCTGTGGGCCGATCGCCTGGGTGATGGGCAACAACGCGATGCGCGAGATCGACGCCTCACCGGCGCAGTACACCGATCGCGGCACGGTCAACGTCGGACGCATCCTCGGCATCATCGGGACCGTGCTGCTCGTCCTGACTGTGCTCGGGTTCGGCTTCCTCATCGTGACCGGAATCGTCTTCGCTGCCACCGGCTACTGAGCCGAGACCCTCACTGCGGCGCAGCCGGGACGACGATCGCCCCGATCACGATGCCGATCGCCATCAGCGTCAACAGCGCCACGTCGAACCCGCGGCTGCGGGCCCGCAGCAGGCCGGCCACCCGGTCGGGCAGCAGGAGTCGTTCCAGGGC
>DVLP01000466.1 GCA_018715445.1 Candidatus Avipropionibacterium avicola
GTCGTGCCGAGACCCGAGACAGCGCAGCCGCCGAACTGCGGCGCATCGAGCGCGATCTCCATGACGGTGTCCAGGTGAAGCTGGCCTCCCTGGGGATGTCGCTCGGCCTGATCGAGCAGCTGATGGAGACCGACCCGGAGCGGGCACGGACCCTGCTGGCCGAGGCGTCAGCCTCGACGAGCACCACGATGCAGGACCTGCGGGCCGTGGTCCGAGGGATCCATCCACCGGTGCTGGCCGACCGCGGCCTGGTCGGCGCGGTCCAGGCCCTCACCCTCGACCTGCCGATCACCTGCTCCCTCACCGTTGACGGATTCGGCAGTGGGAGCGAGCGGCTGGACGCACCCGTGGAGTCCTGCCTCTACTTCGGGATCGCCGAGGGTCTGGCCAATGTGGTCAAGCACTCCGGAGCGAGCCGGGCCGAGGTCAGGCTGGTCCGCGACGGGCAGTCCGTGACGGCGACCGTGGTCGACAACGGCGGCGGTGGCGCCGAACCAGGACCGGGCTCCGGCCTGTCCGGCATCGAACGTCGGCTCCGGGCCTTCGACGGTACGCTGCAGCTCGACAGTCCGATCGGTGGTCCGACCACCCTGACCATGGAGCTGCCATGCGAGCCCTCGTCGCCGAGGACCACACCCTCCTCCGCGAGGGTCTGATCCGACTGCTCGAGCTCAACCAGATCACCGTCGTCGAGGCGGTGGCCGACGAGCCGAGCCTGCGACGGGCCCTGACCCGCGACGACTTCGACGTGGCGGTCCTGGACAACCGGCTGCCTCCCGGCGGCACCGACGAAGGGCTCCGAGCGGCGTTGGAGGCCCGGACCAAGCGGCCCTCGCTGCCGATCATGATCCTGTCGCAGTACGTCGAACCGCTGTATGCCCGGGAACTGCTCGCCTCGGACCACGGCGCCGTCGGCTACCTGCTGAAGGACCGGGTCAACAAAGTCGCCGACTTCGTCGATGCGGTCCGTCAGGTCGCCGACGGCGGCACGGTGATGGACCCCGAGGTGGTACGACGACTGATGGCTCGCAGCACCGGCGGTGTCGCCTCCCTGACCCCTCGCGAGACGGAGACCCTGGAGCTCATGGCGACCGGCCGGTCGAATGCGGCCATCGCGCACCAGATGGTGATCACCGAGAAGGCCGTGGGCAAGCATGTCGCCTCGTTGTTCGCCAAGCTGGGCCTGACCCAGTCCGACGACGACAACCGTCGTGTGCTGGCGGTGCTCGCCCATCTGCAGGACGGCGCTACTCGGCGCGGATGATCCTTCGCTCGATCGCGGTGGCCACCGCTCCGGCCCGGGTGTCCACCCCGAGCTTGTCGTAGATGTGCGACAGATGGGACTTCACGGTGGCCTCACTGACCCTCAACTCACGGGCCAGGTCCCGGTTGCCCAGTCCGCGCGCCAGCAGTCGCAACACCTCGATCTCGCGATCGGTGAGGCTCGGTTCGCGCTGGGCGGCCCGTCGGACCAGCGTGGCCGCGACCGGTTCGGACAAGGCCGCGGTGCCTCGTGAGGCTGCCCGGATCGCGGTGAACAGTTCTGCCGCGGGAGCATCCTTGAGCAGGTAGCCGGTGGCACCGGCCTCGAGGGCGGCCAGGATGTCGGACTCGGTGCCGTACGTGGTCAGCACCAGGATCCGGGGCGGGTCGGCAGAGGCGAGCAGCCGACGGGTGACGGTCACCCCGTCGGCTCCGGCTCCGAGGTTGAGGTCCATCAGCACGACCTGAGGGGTGGTCGAGGCCACCACCGATTCGGCACTGGGCAGGTCGTGGGCCTCACCGACCACGACCAGGTCATCGGTCGCACCGATCAGGGCCCGAAGACCGGCCCGGACCACCGGATGGTCGTCGACCACCACCACGGTCACCGGGTCGTGCTGCGCCTCAGCTGCCATGACCGATCCCCTCCACCAGAGCAAAGCTGACCGACACGATGGTGCCCTCCGGCGAGCTGTCGACCGACGAGGTCCCGCCCAGCTCGGCGACTCGGGCGGCGATCCCGGACAGGCCATGTCCTCGCACCCCCGGAGGGTCGAGCGAAGCAGGATCGAAGCCGTGGCCGTCGTCGTACACGTCAAGGCTCACCTGGTCACGATGCCGGGTGAGGGTCACGGTGACCGAGGTCGCGCCGCTGTGCTCCACGACATTCGCGAGCGCGCCCTGCGCGGTTCGGACCAGGGCCGTACCGATCGGTGGTGGGATCGCGACCGGATCCCCTTCGGTCCGCAGCTCGGTCGACGGCTCGGGTCCGATCTGGTCGAGGATCCGTTGCAGGGCCTGCTCGACGCCCCGCCCCGGTGTCGTCGGATCGTCACCGGAGAGCTCGGCCGGCGCCAAGTCCCGCACCACCCGACGTACGTCCTCGAGGCTGGCGCGCGACACATGTCCGGCCGAGGCCACATGACGCCGCGCCAGGGCAGGATCGCGGTCCCACTGCTGCTCGGCCGCGTTCAGCAGGAGGGCCACGCTCGACAACCCCTGACCGACGGAGTCGTGGATCTCGCGGGAGAGTCGTGCCCGCTCGGCCAACGCCCCCTCGCGACGGTCGGCCTCGGCCAGGTCGTCACGGGTGGCCCGCAGCTCGTCCACCAGGCGTTGACGCTGCTGGCTCTCACGCACCAGCGCGCGATAGGCCACCACGGTGATCACCGCCAGCGCGATTGGGCCGACGACCACGGTCGGAT
>DVLP01000467.1 GCA_018715445.1 Candidatus Avipropionibacterium avicola
AGTCGCCGCAGCTGACGTAGCCCTGGAAGACGCCACTGTGCTCGGGCGGGGTGGCGATGTCGTACAACGGCTCGTAGCTGGAGCGTTCCTCCTTCACGTGGTCCAGGTCGAACAGCGCGTAACGGAAGGCAGAGCCGTCCCAGTAGCGCATCACGAGGCGGTTGTCGGTCGGATCGATGTTGCAGGTGGTCTGGGTGACGTCGGGCAGCAGCTCCCGGCGGAACAGGGTCGTGTCGTGCTCGGCGTCGAGCAGGGCGCCGTCCTCGAACTGGAACCGGGTGAGCTTCGAGCCGCGGCCCTCACCGGCCCCCTTGGGGATGGTGTCGATCTCGGTCCACAGGTACAGCTCGTCGCCGTCGCGCTCCATGCCCATCGACACTCCGTGGCCGAAGAACTTGAGGTACATGACGCCGAGGAGCTTGCCGGTCATGTCCAGCTTGTTCAGCGTCAGGTCGCCGCGCTCGTTGCGGCGCGCAAAGGTCTCGTCGCCGGGCTCGTCACCGGGGAGCGAGGTGTTGGCCTCGACGAGCTGCAGCACATAGACGTGCCCGCCCTCGATGTCGACCGCCATGGACTGCATGGCGGTCCGGACCATGGTGATCTGCTTGTCGGTGAACAGCGGGGTGCCGGCCTGGTGATGTCGAACGCCGGCTTCTCGGCCGCGTGGGCCGGATGGGCCCGGCCCACACCGACTGCGGCCACCGACAGTGGCAGTGCGCCGGAGGCCTGGAGGATCCTTCTACGCGTGAGGCTTCGTGACCTCGTGGACGTCATCGTCATACCTTCCTTGGGGGAAAAGGAACTGCACTCTAACCAGATCGGTCCGGGCCGTGCAGCGGTTTCGGCGTGCGACCTCGGTGGCCTGGGGGTGCCAGGGGCGCTGCTGGGTGGGCGCTGAGCTTGGCACCGTCCGGACCCCTGCAGTACGCTGGGGCACTGCCGTACGGCGGTACGGGGCCTTGGCGCAATTGGTAGCGCATCTGCTTTGCAAGCAGAGGGTTAGGGGTTCGAGTCCCCTAGGCTCCACCTTGTGATCTCTCAAGAGATCCCGGACAGACCGGACCTCTATCTGGGGTCCGGTCTTCTGTTGTTCTTGGTGGCTGGTCCGGGGTGGTCGCCCGGTGGTTGGTAGTCATGGGTTGGGTCGATGGTGAGATCATTCAGCGGGCAGGAGATCCGACATGTGGAGGCCGCTGCGGGGTCAAGCTCATCATGTTGCGGCTGAGTCGATCAGCCAATGGTGGCGTAGTCGGGTGGCTCGTTCGTACCCGGCCAGGAAAGCGGCCAGGATCATCGCGATGTTTGCCCCGGCGGGAAGACTCACCGGTGAGTTGAAGGTGCCGATGTGCTCGGCAACCGGTGGTATCGCGGTGATCGACTCGACACCTTGGAGGATGCTCAGACTCAGCGCTATGAGCAGAACCACCAGCGAGACCAGCCCCACACCTCTGCTCAGCGCAGGATGCCGGTCGGCGAACTTCGCGCGACGTCCTTCTTGAGATCGAGGGTCGGGGTGCAGCATGCGCTCTGCGCCGGTGTCGTCGGGGATGTAGTGCATGCGTTTGACACCGAATCCGCTGGTGGCGACCTGGATCGTCCCGCCGGGCACGGTCAAGATGGTGGGTACGTTGGATCGGGCAATCTGCACCCCGTCCCGGTAGAGCGCGGCGGGAGCTGTGCCTTTGCCCGCGTCATGGTCGGACTTGGACTTGGCATCGGTCATGTGGTGCACGTCCACCGCGTAGAGGTGCGGTGTGCCGGTCTGGTCGATCAGCCGGATGTGGAACAGGCACCTGCTGAGCAGTTGCCACCAGCGGAAGGGCTTGAGACGGCTTCCGTCGCCGGGCCTGACTTTGCCCATCTGCCACCTGCGCTTGAAGTCCTTGATCACTGGGTGTCCGCTTTCCGGGAGTGTTCACGCCACCAGGCCGTGCCCACAATGGCCACGTTGACGGCCATGAGAATGAGGTACGAGGGGCCGCCGGCCCCGACGGAGCGCTCGAAGACCGGTGCCTCGCCGGCGGCGAGCGTGGTGTTCAGGACCGAGGTGACGAGGTGGTTGGCCACGTGGAAGGCGACCGGCGCCTCGATACCCCGACTGATCACGGCCGTCACCGCGGTGCCGAGGCCCACGACCGTGAAGTAGGCGAACAGCCACGAGCCCGCGGACTGGCTCAGGGCGCATCTCAGTGCGCCGGCGTGGCGACAGCTGGATCACGAGCGGCTGGTCGAGTGCCTGCGCGAGGTGCTGGGTCCGGTCAACGTCGGCCAGCAGGCGCGCGACGCCATGACCGCCCTGGCCCGGGAGTTCATCGCCGTCGAGCAGACTGCCCAGGTGCGCGAGGCCTATCTGACAATGGAGCGCGACGGCCAGCGTCGTGTGGAGGATTGGCTGCGCGTGCTTGCCAACGAGCACGCTGTGTCCGCAGGCGACATCGCTTTGCTGCGCCCGCAGATCGGTGAGGACCGCTACTTCGTGGTCACCCGGTGGGACACCCGTGAGCACTACCAGCAGTGGTCGGACGCGCGCCCCGCTGGCAACCATGCCGACGACGAGCGGCGCGGGATGAGCGTGGAGGCCCTCGGCTTCGAGGTCGTCCCGCTGGGCGAGTAGGCCCGGCCGAGTGTGGGCCAGACCCAGGCCACTCCGCCTCGGTGAGACCGTAGTGGCGATGACCATGTGGCCCCCAATGTCGTCGGGCACGGGCTCTGAGTACCTGCTGAGATCGGTCCTCCCAGGTCGTGGGGAGAACGGATTGATGTGCATCGGGCGAGCCACGACATCGGCCGAGGTTGTGTCGGTGAGGGCCACGATGTGACGCTGGGAACATGACGCCTGATCGCGCAGCAGACTTGGCTGCCCATGCTGGGCTCAGGTTGTCCGAGCGAGAGCTGACTGAGGTCGCGGCCATCATTGACCAGACCGGGAGCCTTGCCCCGGAGACGGAGGTTGTTGCTCGGTACCAGGCCGGTGCTCTCACCCCTGGGATCCTGACCTTCTTCCTGCCGCACATGTGGCGATACCGGGAGGGCGACTCACCGGTCCCGATGGAGGTCTGGCGGGCGATGTTCCTGTCGGCTGAGTACACCGAGGACATGGTCGTACGGACCCGCCCCACGAAGACCGTGCGTGCCTATCGGGGCGCAACGGAGGAGAATCGGGAAGGCATCTCATGGACCCTCGATGTCAGGCAGGCCAAGTACTTCGCGGCTGAACGCCAGGCACCCGGCGTCGTGTCGGCCCAAGTGTGGGTCACCAACATCCCTCCCCATTGCATGCTTGCCCGCTACACGGACGGATGGGAGCAGGAGATCACGGCCGACGTCCGTCGGCTGACCATCCATCCGCTGGAGGACGAAGGCCTCCTGCCGAAGCCTCGATGGTGGTGGCGGTGGTGGCCGCCGAGGGGACAGCGGAGCGGAGGCTCGTGATCGTGGTCTGCTGCCTTCTGGCGCGCCAGCGTCTAGCCTGGCACCGTGAACGATGATCACGTCGACCTCCAGTGGCCCAACGCAGGGGCACTGCCGGACGAACCACGTCAGGTGTTCGTCCACGACGAGCTTCGCTATGCCCAAGGCGCCAGCCAGGACGATGTCGAGCTCGACGGACTGGTCAACTATCACTGGCTGACCAGCCCCGCAGCCTTTGGGCGCCCGAAGGTGATGCTGGAAGCCGGTATCAACTCTCCGGCCAAGGTGGCCGGGCCCGACGGCGTACGGCGAGCGCTGATCGCGATCCGCTCGAGTCCGTGGAAGGCAGGCCACGAGACGAACCCGTGGCACGACGAGTTCGACCTCGACCACGGACATGTCCGCTACTTCGGAGACCACAAACCCACCACGGTCGGCCTGCCCGGAGCCACCACCGGCAATCGGCTCCTGCTCGAGGCTGCTCAACTGCACGCCGGCACCACCCGGCAGGATCGCGCCCTGGCCCCGCCGCTGCTGGTGTTCCGCTCCATCACCGTGCACCGCGACGGCCGCGCCCACGTCAAGGGTCATGTCGAGTTCTGCGGAGCCGCGATCATTGAGCGTCTCGAACACGTCGTGCAGCGTGATCCCGACACCGGCCGCAGCTTCCCCAACATCGCGCTGGACCTGGCGATCGTTGCGGACCCAGCGATCGACGGGATCGACATGCGCTGGATCGACGACCGGCGTGACGAGACCCTCAGTGCGGAGGCCGCACTGCGGCACGCCCCGAGCCCGTGGCAACGGTGGGTCCGACAGGGACGGGTCGCCATCCCCGGCATCCGACGGCGGGTCCTGGCCAGCACCGTCAAGACCGCCAGCGAGCAGCAGCCCCCGCCCGGCAGCCAGCTGGCCGCCGTACTCGAGAAGGTCTACACCTTCTATGACGGCCGCAAGCACGCCTTCGAGCTGCTCGCCTCCCGAGTGGCCTCCGAGGTCCTGCGGGAGTCCGGTGCCCGCTACAAGGAAGGATGGCTGTCGCGCTCGTCCGGCGACGGCGGCGTCGACTTCATCGGTCGCATCGACATGGGATCGCTGTCGGCCAGCACGCCGGTTGTCGTCCTCGGGCAGGCCAAGTGCATCCTGCCGTCGTCGAGCATCTCACCCGAGCAGGTGGCGCGGGTGGTGGCACGACTGCGTCGCGGATGGATCGGGGTCTACGTCACGACCGGCTCGTTCTCGAAGCAGGCACAGATCGAGATCATCGACGACCAGTACCCAGTCGTCCTCGTCTCCGGAGGCACCCTCGCCGAGACCGTGCACCGGATGGCACAGTCCAGCCACGGCGGCGACCTCGACGCGCTGCTCGAGTCAACCCTCGATCAGTACGCAGGTGCAGTGACCCACCGCCGACCGGAGGAAGTCCTCTCCATGTGAGGGCCTCAGCCCAACGGCTCATCACACCCGCCGGCGCGCCCACCGCGCGTGAGGGTGGCGCGGAACAGCTCCGGCCCCCGACTGAAGTAGAGCCGACCGTCAGTGTGGGGCAGGACGTAGCGGCCACTGGTGATGACCTGGTGGCCCCCGGTCTCCGGGTTGAGCGTGAAGATGTTGCCCGACCCGGTCGATCCGTAGAGCAGACCGTCCTGCCCCGGAGCCAGAGCCGGGGTCCCCGTCCAGCCGCCGGGACCGGTGATCTCGACCGTCTGCACCACCGTGCGACTCTGCGGGTTGAACAGGAAGAGACTGTTGCTTCCGGACAGTGCCCACAGCTTGCCGTCCTCACGGGGCACGAGCACCGACACCGACTGGAGCCCAGCAACGGGGGCGGTTTGCCAGCTGATCCTGTCCTCGGTCAGGTCCCACGCCACGATGAGTGCCTCGGGCTCGATCGGGTCAGCGCCAGGGGTGTTGACGGAGGTGCCGATGTACGGGCAGGTCTTCCTGCCGAGTCTGGAGGACGGCCTGGTCAGCTTCGACCTGTCCGCACGCCGGGCACGGTCGGTGGACTGGGCACAACCCTTCGACGGAGTCCTGGGAGGTGCCGGTGTCCACGTGATGGATCTCGAGTCCGACGCATGGCCGGGCCAGAGCGTGGTGGGTGCCGGACGTCGGGGCGAGCTCTGGCGATGGAACCCGACGACGTGTCGTGGCGAGGTCCTGGAGGCCGAGATCCCCACGACACCAGTGAAGATCCGTTCGCTCCACACCGGTCCTGACGGGATGATCGACATCGGACTGTCGTACAACGCGGGGACGATGGTGCGGTTCGACCCGGTGGGGGATCGGTTCGTGCGCCATCGGCCGGGGACGACGAGCCAGACCCACTCCCATCTCAACCTGGACGGCAAGATCTATTTCGGGACGTACTCCAAGGCCGTCCTCCACGAGTACGATCCGGCCGCACCGTACGACTTCGGCCGCAACCCTCGGGTCGTGGTCAGCCTGGGGGAGCAGCGCCAGGATCGCATCTTCGGTCTGGCCGCTGCCGGCCACCGGGTCGCCTTCGGAACCCTGGGCCGGCGTGGTCAGGCGTCGGGACGGTTCGGCTTCTTCGACCCGGGCACCGGCCACGTCGAGGATCACGGCGAGATCCTTCCCGGGCACTCGATCAACGCGCTGTGGGTCCATGGCTGGACCCTGTACGGAGGGACGTCGGTGGACACCCCGGGGGCGCCTCCGGTCGAGCCCGCTGCGTTGGTGTTCGCCTGGGATCTGGAGACCGACCGGCTGCTGTGGTCCGAGACCCTCTCGGATGATGTCGCCACGATCGCGAACATGGTCGGCAGTGCTGATGGTGGGCTCTGGCTGCTCACCACGCAAGGCACTCTGGTCGAGTACGACCCGGCCCGCCGACGGACCGTACGCAGCATCGACGTCGCCCCGCCCGGCGGTCACCATGGACTGTCCAGCCTGGTCCTCGCGCCGGACGGATGCGTCTACGGTGCGGCCGGCAGCGAACGGGTGTTCGCTGTGGACCCGTCCGACGGAGCCGTACGGGACCTGGGACCCGGTGACCACATCACCCTTGATCGGGCCGGCACTCCCTACGTGAGTCGAAATGCTGAGCTCGGGCGCATCGCTGCCCTTGGGTGAGGGCCGGTCGGGCCGACCCGTCGTTGCCACTGCTGCGGTCAGAGGAGGAAGCTGAACAGCAGTACGGCCAAGCAGATCAGCAGCATGCCGGTCGCGTTGACGAACAGGGTGCGCCCGAGGTCCCGTGCCCGGAGGTGGGCACTGATCGCTGCGACGAAATAGGCCACCAGCGCCACCGCGGTGACCGCACCCAGGTAGGGGATCCAGATCCCAGCCACCAGCCCAGCCGCGGCCGCGAGCTTGAGGGCCACCATGATCCAGCGCAGTCGGTGCGGCCAACCGACATCGTCGAAGCACTGTGCGATGAATGCCGCCGGCTTGATGCACAGGACGGCATCACCGGCCGAGATGATGGCCAGCACGACCACCGGCCAGATCGGATCGGGGAAGGGCGACATGGTGCGGTGCTCAGAGTGCGAGGGCGATGACCAGCACGACGACGGCCAGCAGGGGCACGGTGCCCTGCTTCAGCGCAGCTGGCCGTTTGTCTGGGGACGAGACGAACAGCACGAGCGCGGCGGCGGCCATGGATCCGGTGCCGGCGAGGGTGAGGGCAGCGCCCGGAGCCGTCATGCCCATCGCCAGCAGGACCAGGCCCACGCCGGTGACGATGGCGAGGAAGAGGTTGTAGAAGCCCTGGTTGAAGGCCATCTCCTTGGTGGCTTCGGCCTGGGTCGGGCTGAGGCCGAAGGTGGCCCGGGTCGTGTCACTGGTCCACGTCAGCGATTCCATGACGAAGATGTAGACGTGGAGCAGGGCGGCCAGCCCTGCCAGGACTGCTGCTGCGACGACCATG
>DVLP01000468.1 GCA_018715445.1 Candidatus Avipropionibacterium avicola
TCCGCCAGAAATCCCGGTCGTGGTACCAGGTGAGGTCCTGCACCTCGCTGACCATGGTGCGCAGCACACTGCGAATAGGCGTCGTCGGCCGATGCTCACCGGTGGCAACCGCACGCATTGCCTCGATCGGCTCGTCCGAGTACTCAACGATGTCCGCGAGCTCCAGGACGGCGTAGCTAAGGCCGCGGGAGCCCGCACCCGTGATCGTCACGGTGGTCAGGGACTCACCATCCGGACCAGCTTCCGAGCGGTCTATCCGGAACGACTCTGCGCCAGGTCCCCCGCCACTTGCACCAGAAATCTCCGGGGCGCGGTCGATGCTGAGGACGAGATCGTCCCGCGGGTTGGAAGGCCCGTCCAGAACTCGGACGCCACGAGCGGTCAAGATGGTGCTCAGATGATCGACGGACCAGCGGCCAACCTCGCACGCCCGTACTCGTTCGGAGCAGGAGAGGCGCACGGCCCCGGTCATCGCCGCCCCCCGATGCTCTCGATGAGGGAGGAACAGTCACGGTCGGAGTAGCCACTGTCGGCGTGGCTGGAGAAGAGTCGTCCCGCAGTGCTCGCCATCTCCAGCGGGGCGCTGTCGATTTGCGCCGCGGCGTTGGCCAGCTGCAGGTCCTTCAGCATCAGCGCAGTGGAGAAGCCCGGGGTCCAGTCGTTGGAGCTCGGCGCACCAGCCACGATTCCTGCGACCGGTGTCCACGTCCGCAGCGCCCAGCAATCCCCCGACGATGTCGTGGCGATGTCGAAAAAGGTCCCCGGGTCGAGACCGAGCCGCTCGGCGAGCACGAACGCTTCACAGACGCCGGCCAGCGAGATGCCGAGCAGCATATTGTTCACGATCTTGGCCGCCGACCCGGCGCCCGGTCCGCCCGCATGCACTACACGGGCACCCATCGCAAGCAGGATGCCCCGGCACCGATCGACCGTCGCCGTCTCAGCGCCCACCATGAAGGTCAGGGTGCCCGCCTCTGCACCGGTCATCCCGCCGGAGACCGGTGCGTCCGCGAACGCGTGGCCGGCTTGGCCGGCGGCAGCGTGCATGCGGCGCGAACTCTCCACGTCGATCGTGGAGGAGTCGATCACCAGGCCGCCGCGCGGTAGGTGCGCGAAAACCCCTGCGCTGCCGGTCAGGACGTCCGCGACGGTCTCGCCGTCGGGCAACATGGTCAGAACGACCTCCGCGTCGCTCACCGCCGCTACCGCGCTCGTCGCCTGCTGAACCTTCCCGACGGGCTGCGCAGGATCGTTCCATGCAGGGTCGTAACCGGTGACGGCGTGACCATCCTGGGCGAGGTTCGCAGCCATGGGTGCCCCCATGTTTCCCAGTCCGATTACGGCAATCCTCGCCATGAGCGTCGTCTCCTCGGCAGTAGTCAGCAATGGACATCAGCGTCGTCGATGCCTGTTGCCCTCACCATCACGTCCGGCCGACGCAAGCGCAACGACCAACCCTCCACGGCGGGTGTGCGGTATTGCCCATGCCCCCGGACGCAGCGGCCGGTCCTGCATCACCCGCGGCACGTAAACTCGCCCACGGCACATCGGCAGTGGGGCCCGCGATGGGCGCGAGACGACTACGCCCGCCACCGGCGAGGGAGGCACGATCTCAGATGATGTCTGCGGACGACCTGCGATATTTCCTGGCAGTGGCCCAGCGGGGCCGGCTGGTACGGGCGGCGGCCCAGCTCGGCGTCGACCACACGACAGTGAGCCGTCGCATCAGCGCCCTGGAGAAGGGAGTCGGGCAGCGACTCTTCGACCGCACGGAGAAAGGTTGGCTACTCACCGACGCCGGTCACATGCTCCTGAGCCCTGCAGAGACCGTCGACAGTGCTGTCGCACTCGCCGAGGAGCGGATGGGCATCGACGACGGTGAACTCACCGGCACGGTCCGAATCACGTGTCCGGACGGCTTCGGATCCTTCCTCCTTGCCCCAGCGCTGCAACTGCTCAACACCGAGCATCCCAAGCTCGTGGTCGAGATGGTCACCGCCACCCAGCACCTGGACGAAGCGGTTCGTGGGTTCGACGTCGCCGTCACCCTGGAGGAACCGACGTCCTCACGCCTCACCCACCGACCGCTGACCGACTACGTGCTCCGCATGTACGCCACCAGGGAGTATCTGGCAGCGCGCCCGCAGATTGAGACCATCGAGGACCTGGCCGCTCATGTGGTTGTCTTCTACGTGGACCACCTGCTCAATCTGCCCTCACTACGCCTGTTGCAACGGCTGCCGGTCAACCCGGTGCTCAGGTCCACCAACGTCGTGGCACAGTGGCAGGCGTGCGCCGCTGGTGCAGGTATCGCACCACTGCCCCAGTACATCGCGGCCGGGGACCCGCGCCTGGTACCGGTCCTGCCCGAGTTGGTGTTCAGGCGGCGCTACTGGATCACGCTCTCCAGCGAGCACGCACGCTTGGCACGGGTGCGAGCCGTCGTCGACCTGCTCAATCAGTTGGTCGTCACCCGTCGAGACGACCTCGTTGGCCGGCCCCACGACCACTAGCGCCACGCTCCTGTGCAAACGTGCACACTCGTGGGGCCGACTTGGCTGTTGCCTCAGCCGCGCCTGCTGACCAGG
>DVLP01000469.1 GCA_018715445.1 Candidatus Avipropionibacterium avicola
CAGCGACACCAGCACCTGGCGTTCCTCAGGGGTGACGGTGGTCGGCGCGGAGGAGATCCGTTCCCGGACCATGAAGTCGCCGTGCACGGCGAGCGCGATCATCACCAGGTGGTCGATCGGCAGGACGGAGCGCATGCCGATCTCGGCCAGTCCGGTCTTGAGGATGTCGGCCAGGACGGCGCGTTGGCGCTGCTCGAAGACGTCGAGGTGCTCGGCGATGAGCGGGTTGCGCATGGCGGCCAGGCGCAGGCTCAGCTCGGCCAGCATCCAGTTGTCGGCCGGGATGTTCTCGGCGAAGGCGTCGAGCGCGGCGTTGACCAGCTCGGCGAAGTCGTCCGGGCGTGGGCCGGCCAGCACCTGGCCGATCGAGGTCTGCACCACCCGGGTCGCCATCTCCTGCTGGTGCTGCAGCAGCTCGATGATCAGGGTGTCCTTGTCGGCGAAGTTGGAGTAGAAGGCGCCACGGGTGAAGCCTGCTTCCTCGCTGATGTCCTCGACCCGAGCCTGATCGACCCCGATCCGGGCGAAGACCGCGATGGCGGCCTCCAGCAGTCGCTCCCGGGTCTCGGCGCGGCGTCGGCTCAGTGGTGATCCGGTCGGTGTGGTCGTCACCCGTCGTTCCTTGTGTTGCTCACTGTCATCCTCTTCTCGCGCGGCATCGCGCCGTCACGCTTCCCTGCGGTCGCCCCATTGTGGCAAGTCTCACGTACGGCGGCCACGATACACGTATGCATTTTGGATGCACGTGCGTATGCTACGTACGTTCATGTATCGGTCGCCCCTGATCGATCTGTGCCCACTTCGCGGGAGGCCATGCCTCATGTCATCGATCCTGTACGGCCTCGGCCGGGCCTCGTTCCGGCGCCGTGGCGTCGTCCTGATCGCCTGGCTGATCGTCCTGTTGGGGATCGGCGGCTCGGCCGCGGCCTTCTCCCAGCCGTTCGAGGACAGCTTCCAGCTGCCGGGGACCGAGTCCCAGCAGGGCCTGGACATGTTGAGCAACACCTTCCCGCAGGTCAGTGGCTCGTCGGCCCAGATCATCGTGGTCGCCCCCGAGGGCGACGATGTGGACGACGCCCAGCTCAAGGCGGCGATCGAGCTCTTCGTCGACCGGGTCGCCGACCTGGAGGGGGTCGAGGCTGCGGTCTCCCCCTTCGACGACAACATCGACGGTGCCATCAGCGAGGACCGCAGTGCGGCCCTGATCAGCGTCCAGATGGCAGGTGAGGCGGTCGACCTCCCGGAAGAGACGTTGGCCGCGATCCAGGACCTCACGACCCAGCTGGGTGACACGGTGCCGGGCTCGCAGGCCTCGGCCGGCGGGACCGCCTTCCAGGAGGTCACGGTCGGGATCAGCTGGATCGACCTGATCGGTGTCGGTGTCGCGCTGGTCGTGCTGTGGGTGACGCTGGGATCGTTCCGAGCGGCCGGGCTGCCGCTCATCACGGCGTTGTGGGGCGTGGCGATCTCGATGCTGGCCATCGTGGTCGGCACCGCCTTCATGGTGATCAACTCGACCACCCTGATGTTGGCGCTGATGCTCGGCCTGGCGGTCGGCATCGACTACGCCCTGTTCATCATCTCGCGCCACCGCGACCAGCTGGCGACCGGCATGGAGCCCGAGGAGTCGGCTGCCCGCGCGGTGGCAACCTCCGGATCGGCCGTGGTCTTCGCCGGCATCACCGTCATGATCGCGCTGGCCGGCCTCGGTGTCGCTGGGATCCCCTTCCTCACCACGATGGGTCTGGCGGCCTCGATGGCGGTCGCCATCGCGGTCCTGATCGCGATCACGGCGCTGCCCGCCTTCCTCGGGGTGATGGGCGAACGGCTCCGGCCGAAGGGTGCCCCCTCCCCGACCGCTCCGGCCCGCCGCGGTGACCCGTCGTTGCCGCCCGGCGACCCGAGCTCGACCCACCCGGCCCACGCGAACGGCGCCGCGCCGGATGCCGCCGACGGGGCGAAGCCGTCGAAGCCCAAGCGCGGCAAGGGATGGGCGGCCCGCTGGGTCGGGGCAGCGACCAAGGTGCCGGCGCTGACCGTGGCGATCATCGTGATCGGGCTGGGTGCCCTGGCCATCCCAGCCTCCAACCTCAAGCTCGCCCTGCCCGACTCCGGTGACGACCCGGCTGGTTCGCCGACGAGGGTCACCTACGACCTGATCAGCGACCACTTCGGCCCGGGTCACAACGGCCCGCTGCTGATCACCGTCGACATCGTCGCCTCCGACGATCCCCTCGAGGTCATGGAGGGCATCCAGGAGATGGTCGAGGACGTGCCCGGTGTCGAATCGGTGCCGCTGGCCACGCCCAACGAGAGCATCGACACCGGGATCGTGCAGATCGTGCCGACCACCGGTCCCGATGACCCGGCCACCGTCGAGCTGGTGCACCGCCTGCGCGAGCTGGCGCCCCAGATCGAGCAGGAGTACGGGGTCACCCCGTACGTCACCGGCTTCACCGCCATGCAGATCGACGTCTCCGAGCAGCTCGGCGAGGCGTTGGTGCCGTTCGCGGTCGTCGTGGTCGGGCTCTCGCTGGTGTTGCTGGCGATCGTCTTCCGCTCGATCTGGGTGCCGATCAAGGCGGCGATCGGCTACCTGTTCAGCGTGATCACGGCCTTCGGCGTGGTCGCCCTGGTCTTCGAGTACGGCTACGGGGCCTCGCTGCTCGGCCTGGACCAGACCGGGCCGGTGATCTCCTTCCTGCCGATCATCCTGATGGGCATCCTGTTCGGTCTGGCGATGGACTACGAGGTCTTCCTGGTCTCGCGGATCCGGGAGGACCACGTCCACGGAGCCGGCGCCCGCGAGGCGATCCGTACCGGCTTCATCGCCTCCTCACGGGTGGTGCTGGCTGCCGGACTGATCATGTTCGCGGTGTTCGCCGCCTTCGTCCCCGAGGGTGACGCGATCCTGAAGTCGATCGCGCTCGGTCTGGCGGTCGGCATCTTCGTCGACGCCTTCATCGTGCGCATGACCTTGGTGCCGGCGGTGCTGCAGCTGCTCGGCGAGAAGGCCTGGTGGCTGCCGAAGTGGCTGGACCGGATCCTGCCGTCGTTCGACGTGGAGGGTGAAGGCCTGCAGCACCGGCTGACCTTGGCCGACTGGCCCCGCGCCGGTCGCCCGTACGGGATCGCCGCCGACGGGGTCACCGTCGGTGAGCGTGGCGTGCTGCCGACCCAGGGCCTGTTCGTCGAGCAGGGCCAGGCGTGCGCGCTGGTCGGCGGTGACGAGCAGATCCGTACGGCTGCGCTGTTGGCGATCACGGGTCGGACCCGGATCACCGACGGCAAGTTGAAGGTGGCCGATCTGGTGCTGCCCCAGCAGGCCGGCGTGGCGCGACGCCGTACGGCCTTCGTGGACCTGGCCGACGGCGGCATGACCGAGCTGTCCCGCATCGGCGGCACCACCGATCAGGTCCCGATCGTGGTGGCGATCGACCACGCCGAGCAGTGTGGTGCCCACGAGGTGGAGCAGTTGCTCGACCTGATCGGCAACCTCCGCCAGCGCGGGAGCACCGTCCTGGTGTCGACCTCCCGTCCCATCGAAGGCCTTGCCGGGGTACCGATGGCCTCAGAGCAGACCCCGACCGACTCCGTACCGTTCCAGACCGTCGCCCTGGTCTGAGTGTTAGGACATCCCATGGCTGCAAAGAAGAACTCCTCGACGCGCAGGACCTGGCTCACCGTCGCCGGGGTGGTCGTGCTGCCCCTGCTGTTGGTGGCGACCATGGTCGCCACGGTGTGGGGCGCCGACCAGCGCAACGACCAGGTCAAGGCGGCGATCGTCAACCTGGACGAGCCGGTGACCCTCGACGACGGGCAGTACGTGCCGCTCGGCCGCCAGCTCGCGGGCAAGCTGTCCGGGCTGACCAACGTGCCGGGACTGGGCGAGGACGCCACGAACTACGACTGGCAGGTCACCAATGCCGAGGAGGCAGCCGAGGGTCTGCGGACAGGACGCTATGCCGCGGTGGTGACGATCCCGGAGAACTTCTCCGAGGCCGCCACCTCCACCGCCGATGCCGACAAGGCCGAGCAGGCCCTGGTCGACATCGAGATCTCGCCGCGGGCCAGCTCGGTCGACCCGAGCCTGGCGCGAACCGTCGTGCAGGCAGCGATCGACACGTTGAACACCGAGCTCACCGAGACCTTCCTGGACAACATCTTCGTCGGGTTCAGCACCATGGGTGAGCAGTTCAAGACCATCTCGGATGCGTCCGAGCAGCTGGCCGACGGGACCCACGAGCTCGCCAACGGCATCGACGAGCTCGACGACGGGGTGTCCGAGCTCGCCGACGGCACCGAGCAGTTGGACTCCGGTGGGGCGGAGCTGTCCGATGGGGTGAAGCAGTATGTCGGAGGCGTCACCTCGCTGGCCGACGGGCTGAAGCAGCTCGACCAGCAGGTCTCCCAGATGCCCGGCCAGGTGAAGCAGTTGGCCGATGGCGCCGACCAGACCGCCGACGGGGCCGACGAGCTGGCCAAGGGTGCCAAGCAGCTGTCCGGTGGCGCCTCGGACCTGGCCGACGGGATCGACCAGACCGGTGCCGGTGCGAAGCAGTTCGCCGACCAACTCGGTACGGCGGCCTCCGGCGCGAAGCAGCTCGGTGAGGCGGCCACCGGAGCCAATGCGGCTGCCCAAGGCCTGGCGATGGGGCTTCAGGGCTACAGCAGTGCCCTGCAAGGAGCGTTGGAGGTCGTCAGCTGCCCCGACGATTACGAGTCCGGTTCGCCGGAGTGTGACGCGTACGTGAGGGGCAAGACCGAGGGCCTTCAGTTCGCACTGCAGGCTCTGGAACCTCTCGACCTGGACACCACGCTGACCGGACTGGCCCAAGCCACCGGTGGGCTGGACCAGGGCATCAACGGTGACGAGGGTCTGGCCAACGGCCTCGACCAGGCGGCCGACGGTGCCAAGCAGTTGTCCGACGGCATCAA
>DVLP01000049.1 GCA_018715445.1 Candidatus Avipropionibacterium avicola
GCCACCACGCGACCGGGACCGTCACCGTCATCGCCACGACCACCACGATCGCCGGCCAGGACGGGACCACCCGCAGCACGGCGAAGGCCACCGGAACCGCACACCAGGCGAAGGACGGTGCGACCAGGGTCAGCCCCATCCACGCCACGACCGCACCGAGCACCGCGGCCACGGCCACCCATCGGCCACCGGTGGCGGTGGCGTTGGCAGTGGCCAGGCGGGAGGCCACCAGGTGCAGTGCGGTCAGCAGTGCCGCGCCGGCCAACACCGCGACACCCCAGTCGGCCAGGCCATGACGGGTGAGGTAGCGGATCGTGCAGGTGAGCACGACGAGCACCATCGTCACGTCCAACCAGAGGTCGAAGCGGCCGACCGAGGCCAGGAGTCCACCTGGGGGACGGCGCACTGCGGTCGGGGTTGTCGCCATGATCGCTCATGCTAGCGGGCGCCGATCGGGCTCGACCTCATCCGATCAGCCAGTCGATCATCACCGATCGGCTGATGTCGGGCGGTCGCGGTCCGACGACACTGGGGGTGAGCCACGGACCGTGGCTCCGGAGGAATCGAGTACCCCACCATGTCACTGTCACGACGTCACCTGCTCTGGGCGGGGCTGGCCGCCGCCGGCCTCGCCGGCTGTGTGCGCACGCCGACCCCACGCCCGACCCCTCAGGAGCCGACCATGACGACCACTCCCAGCACACCAACCCCTTCGGCCGGCGACGACTCCGGACACTCGCAGGAGCCTGAAACGCGCGATCAAGCCCAGCTCGACCAAGCCCAGCTCGATCAAGCCCTGCGCAAGGCGGCCTGGGACGACGACGTGAAGGCAGCGCGACGACTGATCCGCGACGGGGCCGATGTCAACGCCAAGGACGACACCGAGCAGTCCGCCTACCTGATCGCCACCAGCGAGGGCCACTTGGAGTTGCTGCGGTTGTGCCTGGCCCACGGTGCCGAGGTCGACGACCTGGACTCGTGGCGGGGGACGGGCTTGATCCGGGCCGCCGAGCGGGGTCATGGGCTGGTGGTCGGCGCCCTGTTGCAGGCCCGGATCGATCGCGACCATGTGAACCGGATCGGCTACCAGGCGATCCATGAGGCCGTGTGGTTGGGACGGGACACCGAGACGTACCACGACACCGTACGGATCCTGGTCGCCGGTGGCGTCGAGCTCGACCGTCGATCGGTCACCGAGGGACTGACCCCACTCGCGATGGCCCGGTCGAAGGGGTACGCCGGGATCGAGGCCATCCTGCGCACCGCGCAGGCCACCGCCGAGCCGTCCGACCCGGATGCCGCGTTGTTGGAGGCCGCGCGGGCCGGCGATGCCGACCGGGCTGCGAGTGCGCTGCGGGCCGGGGCCGACCTGGAAGCGCGCGACAGCCGAGGCCGTACGCCACTGCTGTTGGCGGCTGCCGCCGATCACCTGGCTGTGGCGCGGCTGTTGCTCGCTCTGGGCGCCTCGGTGAATGCGGTCGACGACCAGGCGGACACGCCGGTGCTGGTGACCGGGGTGTCGGGCAGTGCGGCGATGCTCGAACTGATGATGGTGCACGGACCCGACTTCACGATCCTCAACCGCTTCGGCGGTACGGCGTTGATCCCGGCCAGTGAGCGTGGCCACGTCGACTTCGTCCGGTTCGCGGTGACGACCGGGATCGACATCGACCACGTCAACGACCTGGGCTGGACCGCGCTGCTCGAGGCGGTCATCCTGGGCGATGGCGGCAAGCGCCACCAGCAGGTGGTGACGATCCTGCTCGACCACGGTGCGGACCGCAGCATCGCCGACCGCAACGGTCAGACCGCCCTGCAGCACGCGCAGGCCAGCGGCTACCGGCGGATCACGGCACTGCTGGAGTCCTGAGCTCGCCCCGTTCTCGTCCTGAGCTCGGCCTGTCCGGCTGGAGAACGACTGGACCCCGCCGACTCATACCCGGCGGGGTCATCGCCCAGTAGATCGTGGATCGTCATCGGGACCGTGACGACACTCCGACCGACAGGCAAACTGTGGACGATCCTGTGGAGAACCCGCCAATGCCTGTGCACAACCGACCGGGGCCTGTGCACGAGGCTGAGGACAACGAACTACTCCCGTGCAATTCGCCCGAATCCCTTGCCAGAAAGCGATCTGAGGGGATAGAACTGTCTTACGCCATTCCTCCTCGGAGGAGAGGCGGATCGGAAGTCAAGGGTGGCCGATCCCGATTCGTCGGGGACGATCACCCGGGCAGGTGTCCGTACGGACCCACTGGTGCCAGAACCCTTCGGGGATCCAGGCACGGGGACCGACAGCCGTGGCACGGCTGTGGACGCATTGCTGGCTCCGGTAGGACAACAGGTGCCACATGATGTCCGACCCGGAGGCCTCGCACACTCATACTGTGCGAGGCCTCCACCCATTTCCGGAGTGCTGTTTCCGGTGTGGACCGTCCGACGGGTTCAGCGATGCGCCCGTCGATGAGCCCGGGGTGAGGTCCCCACGGCCCGACGAAAGCGTGTGGAGAAGTGCAGCGGGTCGCTGAAGCCGACCAGACGCGCCACCTCGGCCACCGGGTGGTCGGTGAGCTCCAGGTACATCCGCGCCAGGGACATCCGTTGGTGCTCCAGGTAGGCCATCGGCGCCATGCCGACCTGCTCGGTGAACAGGTGCGAGAACCGCGACGGCGACAGATGCGCCAGCCGGGCCAGTGCACCGATGCTGTGGGCCTGGGTCACCGTGGTGTCCAGATGGGTCAGCACGCGCGCGATCCGCGGATCCAACTGGTGGGACCGCGGGTTGGCCGAGTCGCACCACACCAGGGCGAGTTCGAGGGCGTTCATCGCCAGCAGGGCCGATCGTGGGTGGCCGGACCGCGCCCAGCGCGCCATCGTGAGCAGCTGGTCGGTGACCGTACGAGCGAGCTCCCCACCCAACGACAGGTGCCGCAGACCGGGCGCCGCCTCGGGCCAGTCCAGCAGCGGGCCCCAGTCCGGGCGGGGATGGACGTGGGCGAACGCGATCCCCCACGCCCCGACCGTCGGATCGACCCCGTAGTCGTGGGGCGTCCCCGGCTCGTAGGTGATGACGTCGCCCCCGGCGACGGTCACGGCACCGGTGGCCGTGAGCAGTCGCCCCTGCCCGGACCGGGTGACGATCAGCAGGTGATCGGTCGTGCCGTGCTCGCGGATCACCCGGTAGCCGGTGACCTCGTCCAGGCTGCCGGCCGAGATCCGATCGACCTGCGGGACCTCGCGCAACGGCGCGCGAGCAGCGGCCGCTTCGGGTCTGACAGCAGGATCATCCATGTCCAGAGCCTAATGACCCCTGTTGTGCAGCGGAAGGCTCGATCACGATGGGACCATGACCAATGTTGCCCATGACGAGGCCATCACCCGATCGGACAGCGGACGCCTCCTCGCCGAGCCGGATCGGGCCGCCCAGTACGAGCGCGACGGAGTCCTGCTGGTGCCGGGGTTGCTCGACGCCGACGAGACCGCCCACATCCGCGAGGTCTTCACCACCACGGTCGAGGCCGACACCAGCCTCGGCTTCGACGACCAGGTCGCTGACACCGACATCCTGAAGCGGTATCCCCGCTTCGTCCATCCGCACCGCCACCGCGACCGCGAGGTCGGCGAGCTGGCCTGGCGCTATCTGCTCGACCGACGCCTCGGTGACATCGTGGCCGAGCTGATCGGACCCTGGTGGGCGGCGCAGTCGATGTTCTACTTCAAGCCTCCGGGTGCCCGCGGCCAGGCGCTGCACCAGGACGAGACCTCACTGCGGACCCACCCGGAGACCTGCGTGGCCGCCTGGATCGCGATCGACCCGTGCGATGACGCGAACGGTTCGCTGACCGTGGTCCCCGGATCGCACCGCGAGGACCTGCTGTGCACCAGCCCGGCCGACCCCGACGACTCCTTCGCCGGGCGTGGGATCTCCCTGCCCGACGCGGCCGAACGCGTCAGCACCGAGATGGCGCCGGGTGACGTGCTCTTCTTCCACGGCCACCTGGTGCACGGCTCGCACCGCAACACGACCACGGACCGGTTCCGCCGATCGTTGATCTTCCACTACGTCCCGCAGACCTCGCAGCGGGTGGCTGGGTTCTACGACCCGCTGGTCGCACCGGACGGCCGTACGGTCACCATCGACCCGTCGGCGAATGGCGGGCCGTGTGGTGCCGAGTGGCAGACGCTCGACTGACCGGCACACACCGGTGCTCGGTCAGGACCCGGGGCCGACCGATCAGGTGGATGGACGGGTGGTGAACACCCGATCGAGGTGGTATCTCGCTGTCGCCACCGCTTCTTCCGGGCTCTGGTGACCGACCGCGACCGCCGAGGCGAGTGCGTCGATCAGGGCGAAGAAGACGCTGGCCTCCAGATCCGGCTCGGCGCCTTCGTCGACCAGGCCACGCTGCTGGGCATCGGCGATGACTGAGGCGATGGCGGCCCGGGCGGCAGGGATGTCCTTGAACAAGGACTCCTTCAATTCCGGATGACGGTGCCACGCGATGTAGTAGGCCAATCCGACGGCTGCCTCCTGGCGTTGTGGGCCACCGGTGGGCAGCACTTCGTCCATGATGCCTTCGAGGACTGCTCGTGGACCGTTCTCCCACTCGGCCCGTGCGCGGGCACCGATCCGCTCGGCCCGCTCCTTCTCCTGCAGGGCGATCGCGTACTGCAACATCTGCCGGGTGGTGTGGAAGTAGTGCTGGATCGTTCCCATCGCGTGTCCCGACTCGGCGGCCACCCGGCGCAAGGTGGCGGCAGCGACCCCGTCGGCAGCGACGATCCTGAGCACGACCTCTGCGATCCCTCGGCGTCGCTGTTCATGGTCAACCACCTTCGGCATCGCACACTCCTTCCACCCGAACCTGCCGATAGGATATCGTGCAACTGCACGAAAACGGCAGGAGGCCCATCATGAGCGAGCCCGCGAGACGAACGGAGCTCCGCCCACCGACGCACCGCTACGACAGCCGGGTCGTCGCGTGGTGGCGGACCCAGTGGGTGGTCATCACCGCGGTGGTCGTCGTGCCGCTGGTCATCCTCGCTGCGCTGATCCCTGCGGCTCGGTTCTGGCTCCTGCTCCCGGCCGTCGTGGTGACGATCATCGGCGGGGCGGCGGCGATCGCCCTACCCCTCTGGTGGTTTCGCTTCCACCGTTGGGAAGTGACCGACCGCGCGGTCTACACCCGGACCGGCTACTTCTGGCAGAACTGGCGGATCGCCCCGATGTCGCGGATCCAGACCGTCGACACGACACGGGGACCGATCCAGCGGCTGTTCGGACTGTCCACCGTCAAGGTCACCACGGCCTCATCGGCCGGAGCGGTCGCCATCGAAGGATTGGCCGAGGCAGACGCAGACCGAGTCGCTCATGAGCTCGCCCTGATCACCGACGCCACCCCCGGTGACGCGACATGACCGACACCGTCGATGGTGAGCGGGCCGATCAGCGGTCAGCAGCACCAGAACCAGCCACACCCGAGTGGGAACGACTCGACCATCGCACCGTCCTGGTGACGGTGCTGATCCTGATCGGCGTCGCTGTCTTGGCCGGCGTTCCGACGACGGTGGGCCTCACCGCCTGGCGAGGCATCGGGTTTGCCCTGGCCTGGGTCCTGCCGGGAGCCTTCCTGATGATCGCCGTCCTGGCCGGAGCCGACGAACTGCGCTGGCGTCGGACGCGTTACCGGGTCTCCTCCGACACGGTCGAGCTGCACCGCGGGATCCTCTTCCTCAGTCGGCGCCGTCTTGCGCGGGCCCGGATCCGGGCCGTCGACACCAGTGCCCACCCCGTGATGCGGGTGTTCGGGTTGACCAGGCTGACCATCGGCACCGGCGAGCAGGGTGGCGGCGGTACGGACACCGAGACCATCGTGCTCGAACCGGTGACCCGCGAGACCGGGGAACGACTCCGGGGCCTCCTGCTCAATCGCGACTCCAGCTCCGGAACGGACACCAACGCCGACGACACCGAGCGGTTGGCGACCTGGCGACTCGCCTGGGTCCGCTATGCCCCGTTGTCGATCGCCACGGTGATCTTCGTCGGAGCCATCGTCGGTGTGCCTTTTCAGGTCGCGGACTGGTTTGGTCGAGGCGGCCTGCCCGTCGAGGTGGTGCGCGCCCTGATCGAGCGTCACGGTGTGTGGCCGGTGATCGCCCTGGGCATCCCGGTGATCGTCATCGCGGCCGGGATCGCGTCAGCCGCACTCAACCTGGAAGCGTGGTGGAGCTACCGGCTGGACCGCGAACCGGGCGGCACCCTGCGCGTCCGACGCGGCCTGCTGACCAGTCGCTCGCTGACCTTGGACGAGCAACGGGTCCGTGGCATCGACCTGATCGAGCCACTCGGCGTGCGGCTGGTCGGCGCGGCCCGGGTGCAGGTGGTGGCCACCGGGCTGAGCACCGAGGCGGAACAGAAGTCGGAACTCTCGACCCTGCTGCCGGCGGCACCGCGCCCACTCGCGCTGGAAGTGGCCGAGCGGGTCTGCGGTGAAGCACCGTCGGTGCCCCTCGCCGGCCATCCGGTCGCCGCCCGCGGTCGCCGCCTGCGCTGGGCACTGATCACCGTCGCCGTGCTGGTCGCAGGATGGGCACTGTTGGCGGGCCTCACCGGCTGGACCACCTGGTGGAGCATCACCGTCGGCGTACTCGTGGCGTTGACGACCGCAGCCCTGGTCGCGCGAGCGCTCGACTCCTATCGCAACCTGGGCCACGCACTCACCGAGCGCCATCTGGTCACCCGCCACGGCAGCATTCGCCGATCCACGGTGTTGCTGCGCCGCGACGGCATCATCGGCTGGCAGGTGCGGCAGTCGGTCTTCCAACGCAGGAAGGGCCTGGCAACCCTGATCGCGACGACTGCGGCCGGGAAGGGGCGGTATGCCGTCACCGATGCCGACGCCGGCCGTGCACTGGAACTGGCGGCCGAAGCCGTACCGGACCTGATCGAGCCGTTCCTGGCCGCCTCATCCGACTCAGGCCGTTGAAGGTCGCACAGCCCGTGCAAAGGTGGAACCGTTGGCGCGGCGGCGACCCTTGCAATGCGTGTGCGAGCCCCATCCGCCCGACAGGAGTCAGCCCCGTTGGATCAGGTAGGTCGCGCCGGAGGCCAGCAGGTTCGAGCCGAAGCGGACCGACGACGGGCTGCCGTCGGGACGCAGCAGCACCTGTTGGCGCACCGTGACCCCGGCGGCCTCGAAGAGCAGGTCCATGTCGCCCAGGGTCGCGAGGTGGATGTTCGGCGTGGAGTACCACGGGTTCGGCAGGCTCTTCGAGACCGGCATGCGGCCACCGATGCCGAGCTGCCAGCGGTGGCGCCACCAGCCGAAGTTCGGCACCGACACGATCCCGGTCGGGGCGATCCGCATCATCTCGGTGACGGTACGGTCCGGGCGCCGGGTCGCCTGCAGGGTCTGCGAGAGCACGACGATGTCGAAGGAGTCGTCGGAGAACTCCTCCAGCTGGGTGTCGATGTCGAGCTCGACCACCGAGACCCCGCGGCCGATGGCGGCCACCACCTGGTCCGGGTCACGATCCACCCCGACACCGCGGCAGCCACGGGTCCGGGCCAGGTGCAGCAGGAGTTCACCGTCGGCACAGCCCAGGTCGAGCACCCGTGACTCGGTTCCGACCATCGCGGTGATGACGTCCAGATCGGTCCTCATGGCGCCCCCAGGAATGCGGCGACGGTGCGGTGGTAGTCGTCCAGCTCCAGCAGGAAGGAGTCGTGGCCCCATGGTGAGGTGATCTCGCGGAAGCTGGTCTGCACTCCCCCGTCGACCAATTGGCGCACGATGCGCCGCGAGTGGTTGGTGTTGAACCGCCAGTCGGTGTCGAAGCTCATCACCAGGAACCGGGTGGCGCCCTCGGCGATCCGCTTGACCGCCTCCGGGTCGTCGAACGGATCGAAGTAGTCCATCACCCGGGTCAGGTAGAGGTAGCTCAACGCGTCGAAGCGGTCCAGGAAGACGCTGCCCTGGTGGTCGAGGTAGCTCTCGACGGCGAAGTCGACGCCGAAGCCACCCAGCGACTGCTCGTTCTGGAAGCGGCGGCCGAACTTCTCGGCCAGCCCCTGCTCGGAGAGGTAGGTGATGTGGGCCATCATGCGGGCGATCGCGAGGCCGCTGCGTGGGCCTTCCACGTCGACGTCCTCGTCCAGGTAGCGCCCCTCGGCGAAGCCGGGATCGCGCATGATCGCCTGCCGGGCGACGGCGGAGAAGGCGATGTTCTGGGCGGTGAGGCGACTGGAGGCCGCGATCACCACGGCCCGCTCGACCTGCTCGGGGGTCTCGACGGCCCACTGCAGGACCTGCATCCCGCCCATCGACCCACCGATCGCGGCGTAGAGCTTCTCGATCCCTAGGTGGGCCAGCAAGGCGCGGTGGACGGTGACGAAGTCACTGATCTGCAGCAAGGGGAAGTCGACCCCGTACGCCCGTCCGGTGGCGGGATTGATCGATGACGGCCCGGTGGTCCCGCGACACCCACCGAGCAGGTTGGGACAGATCACGAACCAGCGGTCGGTGTCCAGCGGGCGGCCCGGTCCGATGATGTTGTCCCACCAGCCCGGCTTCGACGAGCCCTCGTGGAAACCTGCGGCGTGGGCGTCCCCGGTCAGGGCGTGGCAGACGAAGATGGCGTTGCTCGCGTCGTGGTTGAGCTCGCCGTAGGTCTCGTAGGCGACCTCCACCTGGGCGAGCTCGGCTCCCCCGGACAACCGCAACGGGTTGTCCGGGGTGAACAGTTCAGCCTGGTGGGTGTGGGTGGTGCCCACCGACGAGCCCTTGCTCAAATCTTGGTCTGTCCTTGCCTGGTGAGTGGAACCGGAGCGTACGGCCTCAGCCCTGGGCTGCAGCCAGGGCCTGGTCGAGGTCGGCGATGATGTCGTCCACGGACTCGATGCCGATCGACAGTCGGACCAGGTCCTCCGGCACGCCAGCCGCCTCCAGCTCCTCAGGGGTGAGCTGGGAGTGGGTGGTGGTGGCATTGTGGATCGCCAACGACTTGGCGTCACCGATGTTGGCCAGGTGGGAGAACAGCCCGAGCGACTCGATGAACTTCTTGCCGGCATCGCGACCACCCTTGATGCCGAAGGAGATCAGACCCGAGTAGCCCTTGCCGGTCAGGACGCGGTCGGCCACGGCCTTGTCGGGGCTGTCGGCCAGGCCCGGGTAGTTGACCCACTCGACGAACTCGTGCTGCTGCAGGTGTTCGGCGACGGCCTGGGCGTTCTCGCTGTGACGGTCCATCCGCACGTGGAGCGATTCCAGCCCCTGCAGGAAGAGCCACGAGTTCAGCGGGGCGATCGCGGCACCGGTGTTGCGCAGCATCACCGTACGGGCCCGGATGATGTAGGCCAGGTTGCCGACGGCCTCGGTCCACACCACGCCGTGGTAGGCACCGTCCGGGCCGGTCAGGTTGCGGAACCGTTCGGCGTGAGCGGTCCAGTCGAAGTTGCCGGAGTCGACGATGACACCACCGATCGAGGTGCCGTGGCCACCGATGTACTTGGTCGCGGCGTGCACCGAGATGTCGGCCCCGTGCTCGAACGGGCGGCACAGGTACGGGGTCGCGCTGGTGTTGTCGACGATCAGCGGCAGGCCCTGGGCGTGGGCGGCGTCGGCCCAGGCCGCGATGTCGACGACATTGATCTTGGGGTTGCCGATGGTCTCGGCGAAGACCAGCTTGGTGCGCTCGTCCACCTGGGCGGCGAGGGCCTCGGGGCTGTTCGGATCGACGAAGCGGACCTCGACGCCGAACTGCGGCAGCGTGTGGGCGAACAGGGCGTAGGTGCCGCCGTACAGGGTGGAGATGGCGACGATGTTGTCACCGGCCCCGGCCAGGGTGAGCACGGAGTAGGTGACCGCTGCTGACCCGGAGGCGAGCGCGAGGGCACCGACGCCACCTTCGAGAGCGGTCATCCGCTGCTCGAAGACGTCCTGGGTCGGGTTCATGATCCGGGTGTAGATGTTGCCCGGCTCGGCGAGGGAGAACAGGTTCGCGGCGTGCTCGGTGTCGTTGAACACGTACGAGGTCGTCTGATAGATCGGGACGGCGCGCGAGTTGGTCGCGGGATCGGCTTCTTCCTGGCCGGCGTGGACGGCAAGGGTCTCGATGCCCCGGTTGTCATTGCTCATGATGGTGGCCTCCTCGGTGGGGTGGACCCTGCACACACGACGACAGCGGGCCCGTGGATCGATCGTGCCGTGACCGGCCCTCCCACCGTAGCGAATCTCTCTGATTGAGACCTGCGTCCACGACCCGGGCGTGATGTGCTGTCACGGAGTCGTCGGGTGCGGCTTCGTCAGCGCCCTCAGCCGAACCGCGTCGACCACCCGGTGGGAGGACCGAGCCAGAGCAACACAGAGGTGACGGCGGCGACACCCACGGCTGCGAGCAGCAGCGCCAGGACCGGGTGGCGCAACAGCCACCCGCGCAGGCCGGAGCCCTCCGGGCGCCACGGCCCGTCGAGCTTGCTGTGCTTGTCCAGCCAGCGGTCGTACGGCCAGGTGCACCACGGGACGAAGGCGCTGGCGATGCCGACGGCCATGGTGCGCAGCGACCACCGCTGGTTGAGCCCGACGAACACGTTGGCCAGCACGTAGCAGAGGAACCCGACGCCGTGGACGAGGCCGCCGACGCGCACACCCCACTCGGTGACGCCGCTGTACTTGAGGACCATCCCGAGGATCAGCAGGGTCCAGGTGATCATTTCGGCGGTCGCGACCACGCGGTAGAGCTGGCGGGGAGACACGGAGCGGCCCTCTCGTCAGGAGTGATGTCGCGGCCACCTTATGCGAGCGGTCCACATCTCGGCCGTCACGCGGGTTTTGGTGCACCAGTGATTCCAGAACGTCCCGGGCAACCGATTCCCCCGACCGTCACTGCACCAAAACCGGGAGGACCGGCCAACCATGGGTCGAAACGCTACGGTGAGCCGTGTGCGCCTGATCCTTGCCTCCCAGTCCCCCGCCCGCCTGGCGACCCTGCAGCGGGCCGGGATCGAGCCCGAGGTCATCGTCTCCGGCGTGGACGAGTCCGCCCCGGCCCCGGTGGCACCGGTCGACCTGGCGCAGCACCTGGCGCGCCGCAAGGTGACCGCGGTCGCGGACCGGACCCCGATCGAGGCGGACGACGAGGTGCTGATCGGCTGCGATTCGGTCCTCGAGGTCGACGGACAGGCCCACGGCAAGCCCGCCGATGCCGACGAAGCCGTACGGCGGTGGCTCACGCTGAGCGGTCGCTCCGCCATCCTGCACAGCGGGCACCACGTGATCCGCCGCACCGAGGACGGGCTGATCCGTGAGGTCGGACGGCCCGGCAGTACCGTGGTCCACTTCGCCGAGCTCAGCGCCGCCGAGATCGAGGCCTATGTCGCCACCGGCGAGCCGCTGCACGTCGCCGGGGCGTTCACGATCGACGGCTACGGAGGCCCCTTCATCAGCCGGATCGAGGGCGACCACCACAATGTCCTGGGGCTCTCGCTGCCACTGCTGCGGATCCTGCTCGACGAGCTCGGGGTCCACTGGACCGACCTGTGGCGCTGACCCTTCTCGTAAGATGGCGCCACCATGGGATCAGACGATGACGCTCGACCCACTCGCACCGCCGCGCCACCCACACCGCCCGCCGCGACGCTGACCGACCTGCCGACGACGGCGTTCGGCACCGAACCGCTGGCTCCAGTGACGGACCTGCTCCCGGCGGCCGAGGCCGAGCTGCTCGTGATCAGCGACACCCATCTGGTCGATGCCCGCACCCCGCACGCGCGTGAGTTCAGTTCCCGGCTGCGACAGAACGAACGGATCAGTGCGGCCCTGCGCGTGGTCGCCGGCTGTCCGGCGATGCCCGTGGTCCACCTGGGCGACCTGGTCCAGGACTATCCGGAGAATCCCACCCATCAAGGGCTTCTGGAGCTTGCCGTACGCCAGGTGCGAGCGGCCGCGAGCGAAGTCTGGTTCGCTGCCGGCAACACCGACGTCGGCGACAAGCCGGATCCGTCCAGTCCGGCGGCCCCGGCAGATCAGCAGTCCTTGGAACGGTGGGACGGCGCCATCGGTGGTGGCTGGACGTCGTTTCGACGAGGCGAGGTCCACGGGATCGTCCTGACGGCTTCGTTGTTCAACTCCGGGTTGGCGGCAGAACAGCAGCAGTGGGAGTGGTTCGAGCAGGAGCTGTCCCACTCGACCGCCCACTGGCGACTGCTGTTCTGGCACTACCCGACCTACTGGCGCGACCCGGACGACCCGGGACCGGGCAACTATGACGTGATCGACGAACCGGCCCGCAGTCGGCTGTTGGCCCTGGCCACACGTCATGACGTGAGCGCGGTGTTCACCGGCCACTCCCATTTCGCCTTCCTCAACCGACACCACGACATCCGGCTGTACGGAGTCCCGTCCACCTCGT
>DVLP01000050.1 GCA_018715445.1 Candidatus Avipropionibacterium avicola
CGAGTTCATGCAGTTCCACCCGACCCTGTTGGCCGCCGGTCCGCTCGGTGGTGACGATCGTGGCGTGCTGGTCTCCGAAGCCGTACGGGGCGAGGGTGCGGTGCTGCGTGACCACCGGGGTGCCCCGGTGATGGCCGGCATCCACCCCCTGGGTGACCTCGCTCCCCGCGACGTCGTCGCCGCGGCCCTGCAGGCGGTGATGCTGCGCGACGGCGTCGAGCACGTCTTCCTGGACGGCACCGCGCTGGGGGCACAGATGTGGCAGCACCACTTCCCCACCATCCTGACCATGTGCCGCGACCGCGGGATCGACCCGATCACCGAGCCGATCCCGGTGCGTCCGGGCGCGCACTACCACTGCGGTGGCGTGGCGGCCGACCTCGACGGCCGCACCTCGCTCCCGGGCCTGTACGCCATCGGCGAGGTCGCGGCGACCGGGGTGCACGGCGCCAACCGGCTCGCCTCGAACTCGCTCACCGAGGCCCTGGTGGCCGGAGGCCGGGTCGTCGCAGCCCTGACCGAGGCACTGCCCGGATCGGCTCAGCCGGCGTACGTGCCACCAGCGCCCGAGACCCCCACCGGCGCCGACGACCTCGGACGCTGGATGGCCCGGGATGCCGCGGTGCTGCGGACCGGGGCCGACCTGGAGCAGTTGGCGACCCGTTTGGCGCGGACCCCGACCGGGGCACCGGCCACCACCGCGGGTGAGGTGGAGCAGGCGAACCGGCTGCTCAGCGCCCGCGCCGTGGTCACCGCGGCGTTGACGCGGACCGAGAGCCGTGGCTGCCATCGCCGGGCCGATCACCGCGACCGTGATCCGGTGTGGCAACGCCACCAGTGCTGGGTGTGGACCGGACAGAGATTCAGCGAGGTCGCCGACCGCAGCCGCGAGGAGGTGGCCTGATGAACACCGACGAACGGCTGCAGCGGGCGGGGCTGGACCCCGAGGCCGTACGAGCCCTGGTCCGGGCCACCCTGGACGAGGACCTGTCCTGGGGTCCGGACGTGACCACCACGGCCACGATCACGCCCGAGGACATGTCGACTGCCCGGATGGTCTCGCGGGAGTCCGGGGTGCTGGCCGCAGTGGTGGTGGCCGTGGTCGTCGCCGAGGAGTTGGCCCGCCGCGACGACACCGCACTGGACTGTCGCGTCCTGGTCGAGGACGGCACCGCGATCGAGCCGGGCGATGCCGTGCTCGAAGTCACCGGCCCGACCCGCACGATCCTGACCGCCGAGCGGACCATGCTGAACCTGGTCTGCCAGCTCTCCGGGGTGGCCACGGCCACGCGTGCCTGGGTGAGCGCCCTGCACGGCACCCAGGCGGTGGTGCGCGACACCCGCAAGACGGTGCCGGGGCTCCGGGTGCTGCAGAAGTACGCGGTCCGCTGCGGTGGTGGCGCCAATCACCGGATGGGTCTGGGTGACGCCGCCCTGATCAAGGACAACCACGTGGCTGCCACCGGCTCGATCACGGCTGCCTTCGAGGCCGTACGGGCCGCCGCGCCCGGGATCGAGATCGAGGTGGAGTGCGACACCCTCGCCCAGGTCGGCGAGGCAATCACGGCCGGAGCCCGCACCATCCTGTTGGACAACATGGACCCGGCCCAGCTGCGCGAGGCCGTCGCCCTGGCGGCCGACCATCCGGAGGTCACCCTGGAGGCCAGTGGCGGGCTGACGCTGGAGAACGCCGCAGCGGTGGCCGCCACCGGGGTCGACTTCATCGCCGTCGGTGCGCTCACCCACAGCGCACCGGCACTCGACCTGGGCCTCGACCTGGGCCCGGACCTCACGCCGTCGGGTCGTCGACCACTCCGATGAACAGCGGGGTGCCGGTCTCGACATCGTGGATCACGTAGGCGAAGTCGCGATCGAGGACCAGGTCCTCACTGCGCTCCGGCTCGGCACTGGTCGGCTCCATGCCGACAGCGGTCGCCGCGGCGGCCTCGGTGCCGGACTCGTCGACGCTGATCGTGGCACGGTGCTCGACGAAACCGATCAACAGCCGTTCCTGGGCGGTCATGGCGGAGAAGTCGGCCTTGTCGGAGAAGGCGGTCGCCATCCCCATCTCGGCCAACAGCTCGGCGAGCCCACCGCGCCACTCGTGCTCCCAACGCGGCATCTGCAACCGCACCTGAGCACGCTCCCACCCGTCCAGCATCGCGGTGAGGCCGCCTTCGGCCCAGTGCGCCAGCAGTGCGGCGATGTCGCCCTTGGGCTTGGCCACGGCCATGGCCAGGTCATTGCCGAGGTAGACCCGCCGGGTGGCGGTGCAGTGCTCGTCCTCGTACCACGTGGCGGTCGAGCCCGACATCATCGGCGCTTGGACCTGGTCCCCCGCGCCCGTGGTGAAGGGGCCGTCGGAGGTCGCGGACTCGTCGAAGGGCACGGCCCACGGGGCCTTCAGGTACAACGCATTCACCAGGACCAGGCGGGTCTGGGCGTGCACCAGGTCGGTGGTGACGATTTCGGGCACCAGGCCGTGGGTGCGGTCGTCGACCCATGCGTTGATGTCGTCGACCGCCCCTGCGCTGTCGCCGGCGAAGTCAGTCAGGGCCATCCCGGCCCCGTAGTACTGCGCCAGGGCGTCCAGGAAGGGTTCGGCGAACTCGAGGCCCTGCTGTCCCCACAGGCTGTTGGCCAGTTCGACCGCGACCTCCTGACCCTCGATCTCACCCGAGCGGGACTCGATGAGCTGACAGGTGCTGTTGAGTTCCTCGTTGTGGACCGTCAGGTCGTCGATGCCGAGCACGCGGTCCATCTCGTCGGCCGTCGCACCGACGGCGCCGTTGCGGACCATCGACAGCGCGACCTGCACGGAGAAGGGTGACAGCACCAGGTTGGCCGGACCGCTGCGTGCCGCCTGCAGCACCCGGGCCGTCAGCGTCGCGGCCGCGGCCGGGAGTGCACCGGGGTCACCGCCCGGCAGCCGGTCCAGTGACGAGCGTGCCTCCTTGGGTGCGCGACGGCACCCGGAGGTGGCGGCCAGGCTCGCCAGCACCGCGAGTCCTGCGGCACCCCGGAAGAGGTCACGGCGGGTGATCCCTGCTGGGGCGGTCAGCGGGGCGGTCATCGGGTCCTCCTCGGTCGACTGCTCTCACCTCGTGAACGCACCACGGGACCAACGGGTTGTCCCTCGTTCGTTCTGGCAGCATGGCGGCCATGTCCAACCCCGAGAACTCCACCTCCCCCATCCGCGTCGGGATCATCGGTTCCGGCCTGCGGGGTGCCTCCTACTTCCGCAACATCCCCGCCGAGCTCGCCGACCGCGTCCAGCTGGTCGCGATCGCCGATCCGGACCAGGACCGGCGCACCGCCTTCGCCGAGCTGTTCGCCGCCCAGGTGCCTGAGGGCACAACCCCCACCGGGTACGACGACGGCCTGGAGCTGTTGCACCACGAGGATCTCGACGCCGTCGTGGTCGCCAGCCCGAACTTCCAGCACGTCCCGTACGCCGTCGAGGCGATGTCACAGTCGCTGCCGCTGATGCTGGAGAAGCCGGTCGCGACCACCGTGGAGGACCTGGCCACCCTGTGGCGTGCCCACACCGAACGGACCGCCGGCGAGACCGTCGTCGGATTCGTGCTGCGCTACACCCCGTTCTACAGCGCGGTGCGCGAGATCGTGCAGTCCGGTCGACTCGGCGAGATCCTGGCCGTCGAGGCCAACGAGAACCTCGGCACCGGGCTGACGATGGTGCAGTACCGCGGCTGGCGCCAGGACACCGCCAAGTCCGGCGGCTGGATGGTCGAGAAGTGCTGCCACGACATGGACATCCTCAGCCATCTGCTCGGCAGCCGTCCGAGCCGGGTGTTCTCGATGGCCTCGGCCCTGCACCTGCGCCCCCGTCCGGAGGCCGAGCAGCTGCCCCGGTTCCAGCCCTCGGCCGGCACCGGTGAGATCGACTTCGGCGACGCCGCCACCAACGAGGCCCTGCGTGACACCATGCAGCACTCCCCGTACGCCCCCTCGAACCTGCCGGACCGCCAGGTCGCGACGATCGAGTTCGAGAACGGCACGCTGGCGACCTTCACTGCGGTGATGGCCCAGCCCAAGACCACGCGGCGACTGCGGATCTTCGGCACCGAGGGCCTGTTGGAGGGTGACATCTCCGCCGAGACGATCGAGCTGTCCTTCCCTGACCCCAATGAGAGCACCGGGATGACCACCGAGCAGGTCGAGGTTGCCGTCGGAGGCAGCGGGCACCACGGCGGCGACGAGGTGCTGGGTGACACCTTCTGGCACCTGGCGGCCGGTGAGCAGCGCACCATCCGGGCCGGGTTGGTCGACGGGATCGATGCCGTGCTGACCGCGCTCAGCCTGCAGCGATCGGCCGAGTCCGGCGCTCCGGTCGACCTGGCCGAGTTGCGCACCCAGGTCTTCGGCACCGCGGACGACCTGCGCGAAGCGCAGCGCCAGGACGGCTGATCGACTCACATCCGCTCGGCCGGGCCGAGCAGGTGGTGGCTGTCCTCGATGCGGTCCAGGGCCAGCTGGACCGCACCGAGGGCGACACCGTCGGTGCCGAGTGCCGACAGCGCGACCTCCGGGACGCTCAGGCACATCCCGGACAGGTGCTCGCGCACCGGGTCGAGCAGCAGGTCCCCACCGGCGACGTAGTCTCCGGCGATCACGACGAGTTCGGGATTGACCACCATCACCATGACCGAGGCGCTGCGGGCCATGCCGCGGGCGATCTCGTCGACCAGTTCGCAGGCGGCCGGGTCACCGGCTCGTGCCGCCACGAAGATCTCGGTGACCCGGCGACCCACCCGGCGCAGCACTGCCGACGGATCCTTGCCGAACAGGTACGGCAACTTGCCCAGCTCACCGGCAGCACCGGTCTGACCGATGTGCACCTCACCGTCGAGCAGGAATCCGTAGCCGATCCGGTGCCCGGTGAGCATCAGCACCACGTCGGAGGCGTCCCGGGCGCTGCCCAGGCGCTGCTCGGCGAGTGCGGCCAGGCTGGCGTCGTTGACCGCATGGACCGGGGCGTCGAACCACTCGCCCACCACGGCCGGCAGGTCGAGACCGGTCCACCCCGGGATCCGGGTGGACAGTCGGACCCGACCTTCACGGTCGATGACGCCCGAGGTGCCGATCCCCACCCCCCACACCGGACCGATGTCACGCAGGCAGTGTTGGGCGAGGTCGTGCGCCAACGCGAGACGTTCCGGCGCCGGGGTCTCCTCCCCCACGTCCTGACGAGTCCGGGCGACCACCGTGGCGTCCAGGTCACTCACGATCACCTGGACGTGGTCCGGCGCGAAGGACAACCCGACCGCATGGCCGGCCCCGCTGCAGAAACGGTAGCGCCGCGCCGGGCGTCCGGAGTGCCCGGAGGTCGGATCGAGTTCGTCGACCAGACCGCGCTGGCTCAGCTCCTCCAGCACCGCGGCCGTGGTCTGGCGGGACAGCCCTGCGGCACTGGCCAGGGCGGTCAAGGTGGTGCCGGGCCCGGAACGCAACGTTTTGAGCACAGCCCTGCTGTTCCAGCGTCGGACCAACGTAGTGTCGGCCCCGGTGAGACGGTACGGCATCGTAGTCTTGACCTCCTCCCGCGAGCAGCCTAGCTTTACGTCAGGTCCTTCCGTAACCCCTTTAGGAGTGCCGATGCACCACCTGGAACGATCCGGGCACGCCGCTGCCGGCGCGCCAGACTGTCGAAGTGGGCAGCGTGGCTGACACCGCGGCCGTCGACGCCGCGCCCCCCAACGCCCCGACCAAGTCACAGGTGTTCCGACGCAGGTTGCGGGGCTGTTGGCAGCTCTACGTCCTGGCCCTGCCGGCCATCGTGTTCTTCTTCATCTTCAACTACGTGCCGATGTACGGCGTCCAGATCGCCTTCAAGGACTTCGTCGCCTCACGAGGGATCTGGGGATCCAAGTGGGTCGGGTTCGACCACTTCGAGCGGTTCTTCAACTCGTTCTACTTCACCCGGCTGCTGCTCAACACCCTGGCGCTGAGTGCGTACCAGACGTTGCTCTTCCCCCTGCCGATCATCCTTGCGTTGTCGCTGAACGAGGTGAAGAACCGGTTCTTCAAGCGGTTCTCCCAGACGCTGACCTACGCGCCGCACTTCGTGTCGCTGGTGGTCGTGGTCGGCATGCTCTTCGCCTTCCTCGATCCGCGCACCGGGTTGATCAACCACGTCGTCGGCCTCTTCGGTGCCGGCCCGATCCAGTTCATGCAGGACCCGGGCTGGTTCCGTCACCTGTACGTGTGGTCGGGCATCTGGCAGAGCCTGGGATGGTCGACGATCATCTACCTGGCCGCGCTCGCCGGGGTCAACCCCGAGTTGCACCAGGCCGCTGAGGTCGACGGTGCCTCGCGGATCCAGCGGATCTGGCACGTCAACGTGCCGGCGATCATGCCGACCGTGGTGGTGCTGTTCATCCTGGACTTCGGCAAG
>DVLP01000051.1 GCA_018715445.1 Candidatus Avipropionibacterium avicola
AAGACGATCTCGCCCTCGGGCATTCGCATCCGCACCACCGGCGTGCGCGCCTCGGCCAGGAACGCGTCGACCTGCTCCTGGCTGAGGTCACGGCAGAACCCGTCGTAGCCCGACGGAGCACCCTTGGGTCGCGCCTTGGCCCGGGCCTCGGTCTCCTCGGTGGTGCAGTAGCAGCGGTAGGCGTGGCCACCGGCGAGCAGGCGCTCTGCGGCGTCGGCGTACAACTCGCGACGCTGCGACTGCAGGTACGGGCCGTACGGGCCGTCCTTCTCGGGGCCCTCGTCCCACTCGATCCCCAACCAGCGCAGGGAGTTCAGGACATTGCGGTACGACTCCTCGGTGCTGCGGGCAGCGTCGGTGTCCTCGATGCGCAGCACCAGGGTGCCACCGTGGTGACGGGCGAACACCCAGTTGAACAAGGCGGTGCGGACGGCTCCGACGTGCAGGTTGCCGGTCGGCGAAGGCGCGAACCGCACCCGGACCTGCTCCGGACGCAGACCACCCAGGACGTCGGTGTGGGCTCGCGGGGCGGCGGTGGTCGAATCGCTCACTGGTCTTCCTTCGTCGTCTGGTCGGTGTCGGCGCTGTCGGTGTCGGCAATCACGGGGTTGGTGAGGGTGCCGATGCCCTCGATCTCGATGCTCACCCGCTGGCCGGGGACCATCGTGCCGACCCCTTCCGGGGTGCCGGTGAGGATGACGTCGCCGGGCAACAGGGTCGTGTAGCTGGTGATCCAGGCGATCAGGTCGGCGATCCCGTGCACCATCTGGTTGGTGTTGCCGTCCTGCTTCACCTCACCGTCGACGGTGGTGGTGATCCGCAGGTTGGCCGCATCGGTGATCGGGACGTGGGTGACGATCCACGGGCCGAGCGGGCAGAACGTGTCCGACCCCTTGGCGCGTGACCACTGCTTGTCGGGGCCCTGCAGGTCGCGGGCGGTGACGTCGTTGGCCACGGTGTAGCCGAAGATCAGGTCCTGGGCCCGCTCCGGCGGGACCTGCTTGCCGATCCGGCCGATCACCACGGCCAGTTCGCCTTCGTACGAGAGCTGGTTGGTGTAGCTCGGGTGCACGATCGCCTCGTCGGGCCCGATCACCGCGGTGTTGGGCTTGAAGAAGGTCATCGGGGACTGCGGGACCTCGTTGCCGAGCTCGGCGGCATGAGCGGCGAAGTTGCGCCCCACCCCCACCACCTTGCTGCGGGGGATCACCGGACTGAGCAGCCTGGCCTCGGACAACGGCACCCGCTCCCCGGTGTAGTCGACCGAACCGACCAGGGGGTCGCCGGTGATCACGGCAATGGTGTCGGGATGGTCCCCGCCGTCCTCGGCCAGTTCGACCAGGCCGTAACGGGGGTCGTCCCCGGTGGCAAAACGAGCTACGCGCATTGGCTCAGCCTATCGGTTCGCCCCGGCGTGCTTGGATGGCTGCCATGGACGCCTCCACCTTCGACGCCGTCGACCTGATCCGCACCAAGCGGGACGGTGGCGTGCTCACCGACGACCAGATCGACTGGCTGATCCGTTCCTACACCGACGGCGGGGTCGCCGCCGAGCAGATGGCCGCGATGGCGATGGCGATCTACTTCAACGGGCTCGGTCCGGACGAGCTGCACCGCTGGACCCACGCGATGATCGGGACCGGCACGCGGATGGACTTCTCCTCGCTGAGCCGACCCACCGCCGACAAGCACTCCACCGGCGGGGTCGGGGACAAGATCACCCTTCCGTTGGCCCCCCTGGTCGCGGCCTGTGGGGTCGCGGTCCCCCAGCTCTCCGGGCGCGGACTGGGCCACACCGGTGGCACCCTCGACAAGCTGGAGGCGATCCCCGGATGGCGGGCCGGGCTGTCCAACGACGAGATGCTGGCCCAGCTGGAGGATGTCGGTGCGGTGGTCTGTGCCGCCGGCAGCGGGCTGGCCCCGGCCGACAAACTGCTCTATGCCTTGCGTGACGTCACCGGGACCGTCGAGTCGATCCCACTGATCGCCAGCTCGATCATGAGCAAGAAGATCGCCGAGGGCACCGGATCGTTGGTGCTGGACGTGAAGGTCGGCAGTGGCGCCTTCATGAAGACCGCAGACCGGGCCGGCGAACTGGCCCGCACCATGGTCGGCCTGGGGACGGCGGCCGGGGTGCGCACCGTGGCCCTGTTGACCGACATGCAGACCCCACTCGGTCGGACCGCGGGCAACGGACTCGAGGTGGCCGAGTCGGTCGAGGTGCTGGCCGGTGGCGGACCGGCCGACGTGGTGGAGCTGACGCTTGCCCTGGCGCAGGAGATGGTCGCCGCCGCCGGAGTGGAGGCCGATCCGGCCGAGGCGTTGGCGTCCGGGCGTGCCATGGATGTCTGGCGGCGCATGATCGCTGCCCAGGGTGGCGACCCCGACGCCACACTGCCCCGGGCCAGGCATGTCGACCAGATCCGGGCCGATCGTGACGGCGTGCTCACCGAGCTCGATGCGTACGCGGTGGGGGTGGCGGCCTGGCGGCTCGGTGCCGGTCGGGCCCGCAAGGAGGATCCGGTGCAGGCGGCGGCCGGTGTCGAGTGGCACCGCCGACCGGGTGATCAGGTCCGCAGCGGTGAGGTGTTGCTCAGTCTGCACACCGACACCGAGGAACGGATCCCCCGGGCCAAGGAGGTGCTGGCCGGGGCTTGGCAGATCGGTGACGCTGCCCCCGCCGTACGCCCCGTCGTGCTGGACCGCATCGACCACGGCGATGGCTGAGCGGGAGTTCGACCTTCCGGAGTTGGTGCGCGCCAAGCTGGCCACGGCCGGCGCCGTCGGCGACCAGTGGTCGGCGAGTCTTCCCCACCTGGTCAACGATCTGGAGCACCGCTGGGACCTCAGGGTGGGTGACGTCCTTGACGGGGGCAGCACCGCCTTCGTCGCCAGTGCCCAACGGACCGACGGCACCCCAGCCGTCCTCAAGATCGCCGTCCCCGGTCAGCCCATCGACGAGCAGGTCGAAGCCCTCGTACGGGCGGACGGCCTCGGTCACGTACAGGTGCTTGAGGTCGACCTGCCGCGTCAGGCCCTGCTGCTGGAACGGCTGGGGCCCTCACTGGCCGAGTCGGGGCTGCCACCTGAGGAGCAGGTGGACATCCTGTGCGCGACCCTGCACCGTGCCTGGCAGGTGCCGCGTGCTCCCGGTCGGGAGGTCCGCCCCGAGCAGGAGAAGGCCGCCGCACTCGGGCGGTACGTCATCGACGCCTGGCACCAGTTGGGGCAGCCCTGTCCGGCGGCGGTGATCGAGCGTGCCGTGACCTGTGCCGAGCGGCGCGCTGCGGACTTCGACCTGGCCAGCTCGGTGGTGGTGCACGGCGATCCCCACCCGGGCAATTGCCTGCAGGCGTTGACGGCGCGGGCCGGTGCGGAGTCCGGCTTCGTCCTGGTCGACCCGGACGGGTTCCTGGCCGATCGTGGCTACGACCTCGGTGTGGTGCTGCGGGACTGGCGGCCGCAGCTGCGCGAGGACCCCGGCCTGCTGCCCCGGTTGTGTCGGCGGATGGCCGAGCGGACCGGGGTGGCACCCGAGGTCATCTGGGAGTGGGGCCTGCTGGAGCGGGTCTCGACCGGGCTCTACCTGATGGAGTTCGGATCCCGGGCCCAGGGCGGCGCCTTCCTCGCCTCAGCGGCGATGCTGGACCTTCGCCCGTCCTGAGAGATGGCGCGCTGAGAACGTGACGCGACCGGAGCCGTACGGCCTCAGGATCCGGTTGCTGCCGGACGGTCGCGTCACGAATCCAGCGGTCACTCCAGCGGGGACTCGCCGTTGGCGGCTGCACTGAGCAGCGGCAAGTAGCGTTCCAGCATCCACGGCAGGCTCAGCACGGTGACCGAACTCGTGGCGTAGACCATCGCCGGGTCGGTGAGCGGCACGTAACCCTTGGCCTTCACGGCAGGGATCGAGTCGAACAACGGGCTGGTCTCGAGCTTCTGCTGGACCTCCTCGCTCAGGTACCAGGCCACGAGCACGTCGGAGTCGATGGTGTCGAGCTCCTCCAGGCTGATCTGGGCTGCGAAGGAGGGTGCCTCGGTCGGCAGGCTCGGCGAGATCGTGAAGCCGAAGCTCTCCAGCAGGGTCACCCGGGAATCGCTTTGCAGGTAGACGTTGTACGTGTCGGTGGTCGTGCCTGAGCCGAAGGCGATGGTCTTGCCGTCGAACTCCGGGTGGTCGGCCTTCGCCTGCGCCACCAACTCATCGGTCTGCTCCAGCAGCGCGGTGGCTTCGGCACTCAGTCCGAGGGCCTTGCCGACCATCTCGGTCTGGTCCTGCATGCTGGTCAACCACGGCTTGTCCGGGTATGCCACGGTCGGCGCGATCTTGGTGAGCTCGGCGTACTGATCATCGGTCAGGCCCGAGTTGACCGCCAGGATCACGTCAGGAGCGAGGCTGGCGATCTGCTCCAGGGGGATCTCCTGCGAGGACGAGGGGATCAGCTCCGGGGTCTCACCGTTCAGCAGCGGGGTGTCCCACGGCAGGATCCCGGTGTCGTCGCCGGTGTTGCCGGTCATGTCCTGCATGCCGACCGGGATCACCCCCAGGGCCAGGGCGACATCCTGGCTGCCCCAGCCGAGCCTGACCACACGCTCCGGCTTGGCCGTGATCGTCACCTCGCCCAGCGCGGTGTCGATGGTGACCGGGAAGGTGTCGCCCTCGGCGGACGGAGCGCCCGGGTCGACCGGCTCAGTGGTGTCGGAGCCGTTCGAGCAGGCACTGGTCAGGGACACCAGCGGCAGGCCCAGACAGAGTCCGAGAACGGTACGCCGCGAAGTGGAAAGCTTGTAGGAATCGTCACGGCGGTAGCTTTGCCTAGCTCAGTCAGCGCAATGCGCGTCAGCCCGGATGGCACCTGCTGGGTGCTCCACCACTGCAATCGCCTCGCCGGGACGCAACTGCACCACGGCAGTGCAACCCGGCTCCCCACACTCGCAGTCGAAGGATCGTGGCCGACGGTCCAGCTCAGGATCGATCCACCCATGGGCGATGCTGTCGCCCAGTTGATCGGCGAGACTGCGATTGCCGAACCGGATGACCTGTTGACGCTCGGCGGTCGTTCGGGCCGACGGCAGGGCGGCCAGTGCGCCGGCGAGCGCAGCTTCGACTGCGTCCACGGTCTCCTGGGGCGTCTGTCCATCGACGTGGATCACGTTTTCCGAGGTCCCGGTGAGCTGGTCGCAGATGAGCGCGTGGCCGTGCAGCAGGCCATGGTCAATCGTCGGCGAGCCCGAACGCTCCACCAGCCGCCGCCGTTGCTCGTCCACCGACGGCATCAGCCAGACCGAGCGGTCCAGCGGTGCGAAGTCGGGGGCAACGAGCGCCCCCTCGACGATGACGCCGACAGCGGGGCGTCGGCGGGCCAGGTGATCAAGGTCTTCTCGGATCAGAGGTCCGCGGTCGAAGGTGCCCGGTGAAGGATCGGCGTCGTCGTGCAAGCCGCGGGCCACAGCCCTGGCCCGATGACTCCAGGTGTGGGCATCGGTGCTGTACCAGCGCAGACCGCGGGCACGCGCCAAGGTCCGGGCCGTGGTCGTCTTGCCGGAGGCTGCCGGTCCTCCGATCAGCACCGCTGTCCCCCACGCTCCGTCCACGCGGCCCTCCCTCCGGACTCACACAGTCCTACCAAACCCAGCCAAGCCCTGCCGACACCGGCGAGCCTCACCGTCTCGGCGGCGCAGTCTGCTCGGCGAACAGTGTTGCGAACCGACCGTTCTCACGCAGCAGTTCGGCAAAGGTGCCGTGCTCGACGATCCGGCCCTGATCGAAGACGTGGATGTGGTCCATGGCCCGCAGGGTCCAGGCCCGGTGTGACACGACGATCGTGATGTGGTTGTCCTTGACCTGACGAAGCTCAGCGAAGATGTCCCGTTCGGCTTCGGCGTCGATGGCTGAGGTCGGTTCGTCGAGGACCCAGATCGGGGCATCGCGCAGATGGATCCGTGCCAGGGCGATGCGCTGCCACTGTCCACCGGACAACCCGGACCCGCCCCACTGCTGACCGAGCTGGCAGTCCAACCCGCCGGGGAGGGCCCGAACGAAGTCGGCTGCGTGGGCACGTTCGAGTGCTCGCCAGACGCGCTCGTCGGGGACCGCGACGTCCGGCGTACCGAGCAGGACCGTCTCGCGCACCGTCAGCTCGTACCGGCCGAACTCCTGGGTGAGCAATCCGAACCGTGCAAGGCGATCTGCGTCCGCCAGTGTGTCGGCATCGAACCCGTCGAGGGAAACGAGCCCACGGTCCGGGTCGACGATTCCGAGCGCTGCGTTCAACGCCGTGGTCTTGCCTGCGCCGTTGACGCCCACCAGAGCGATCATCTGTCCCCGCCCGGCCTCGAAGCTGACGCCACGCAGTGCGGGTTCGGTGGCACCGGGATAGGTGTGGTGCAGATCGGTCACGGCAAGATGATCGACCCTCGCAACGGGGTCGGCTGGCGGCATTGGTGGCAGTGTGGTGAGCACCCGGCGATAGAGATCGGCCTTGGGTGCAGCGGTCACGAGCTGTCCGAACGCGTTCCCGCAAGAACGGATGGCGTGGATGCCCGAGATGATGCCGGCGATGGAAGCCGCGGCTCCGGCCGGGTTGGGCGAGCCGAACACCATCACCGTCAGCGCACCGCCGAGCAGCAGCACTGTGCCCGCCGCGCAGGCGAGTTCCATCCGAGTGCCGAAGCGGGTCAGCTCCTCCAGTACGGCGACGAACCTGGCTCGCGCGCTGACGGCGAGGGTCGCGACCTTGTGACCGGACTGCAGGGCGGCCAGCTCGGTCCCGGTTCGCTGCTGGAGCAGCTGCTCGGTGAGGTGGTTCGCGCGGCGACTGGCCTTGGCCAGGCGCGGCATACCGGCCAACTCGACCCGGGCGATCAGGGTGAACGCAAACACTGTTGGCAGCAGGCTCGCCCCCACCAGCAAGCCGGAAACCAGATTGAAGGTGGCTATCGTCGCGCACAACGAGACGGCCGTGACGACGGCAGTGATCACCTGCAGGGCCTGCCCCGGGATCGCTGCCAGGCCAGGTGCGCTGATGCCCAGCTGGGCGGTCTCCACATCTCGTACGAAGCCTCCGTCAGCCAACTGTCGCGGCGTGGCCCTCGCGACGGCCTCCAGCAACCGTTCCTGGTAGCGCAACATCAGCCGTAGTCCCATGCGCTGGCTGGACTGCCAAGCCACCTGGGCCAGAGGAAACGCTGCCCCGACCACGACGGTCAGCAGCACCAGCGGCACCGCCAGGCCCGATCCGACCGCCCCATCCGCGAGCCGCCCCAGCAGGACGCTGATCAGCAGGACCTGCAGCGCGGGAAGCACAGCCTGGACCGAATGCAGCACCACCGTCAGGAGCAGCCAGCCACGGCTCCACCGGGCTGCATCCGCCAGGCCTCGCCCGGCACAGGCCAACGCCAGCCGGACCGAAAGAAACGACGACAGCACCGCCATCATGGGACACACCTCTCGACAACACGTGGGAGTTGGGCACGCTCACGCACGTCGTTGCGTGATGGCGCCCTCACCAAGTGCGTTGCCGTCCCCGAGGGACCCAGAGGCAGATGGTCTACGGACGATCCTAAGACTAGCGGATCTCGGGCATTCGTGCCTCAGCCCCTGGTCAGCCCGAGGAAGCTGCGCAGCGCCTCGGCTCCGGTGGTGCGGATCGGATCGGTCCGGACCAGGTCGTCCGGGCTCAGCACGAACGACTGCTCGACGGCCAGCGCGCCCTCACGAGCCACCCGGCGGGTGCCGTTGTCGCGGTAGCCGACCTTGCGACTGACCGCCAAGGAGGCCGGGTTGTCGACGAAGGCGTGCGAGGTGACCTCGGTGGCGTCGAGTTCGTCGAAGGCGAAGGTGCACACGGCCCGGCGCATCCGGGTCCCGATCCCCTGCCCCTGATGACGCAGCGCAAGCCACGACCCGGTCTCGGCCGTGCGCAGCACCGCGAAATTCTTCGCGGTGATCCCCTGAGTCCCGACCAACTCACCGCCGAGGCGCACGGCGAACTGCAGGTCCCAGTCGTCGGGGCCACAGCCTGCCTTGGTCCGGGCCATGAAGCGCATGTACTCCGCCGGCGCCTCGTCGTCGCTGCGCCGGGTCCAGGGGAACAGGAACGGCATCGCGTCAGGATCGTGGATCCCCGACCTCACCAGCTCGACCAGCTCCGGCGCATCGGACTCCCGCACGATCCGCAGCTCGAGGTCGCCTTCGCTGATGCACACCCCGTACGGGGGCCAGAGGTCGATGAGGTCCATCCGGCCATCCCAGCGCAGTCATCCCCGTGGTGCAACGGGTTTGTGCACTCAGTCGGCCTTGACCAGTCCGTACAGGTAGGCATCGCTGAGGGCCTCCCAGGAGGCCTCGATGACATTGGTGCCGACACCGACGGTGGTCCACGACCGTTCCCCGTCACGAGTGTCGATCAACACCCGGACCGAGGCATCGGTGCCGTGACCGGAGTCGATGATCCGTACCCGGTAGTCGGTCAGGTCGTAGTGCATCACGTCCGGGAAGGCCGGCTGCAGCGCGCGGCGCAGAGCTTCGGCCAGCGCGTCGACCGGCCCGTTGCCCTCACCGACCACGGCCTGGACCTCGTCCTTGGCCGACAGCTTCACGGTGGCCTCGGTGACAGCGGCATCCTCACGGGCCGCCTGGGTGAGGACCCGCCAGTTGATGATCTCGAACGGCTTGTCGAGCTGGCCCAGGCAGTCACGCAGCAACAGTTCGAAGGAGGCGTCGGCGGCCTCATAGCTGTAGCCGTTCGCTTCGCGGCCCTTCACCACATCGGTGATCTCGGCGGCCAGGTCACGGTCCGACAGGTCGAAGCCGAGCTCCTCACCCTTGATCTGGATGTTGGCCCGACCGGCCATGTCCGAGATCAACATCCGCATGTCATTGCCGACCAGCGCCGGATCGATGTGCTGGTAGAGATTCGGGTCCACCTTGATCGCGCTGGCGTGCAGCCCGGCCTTGTGGGCGAAGGCCGAGACCCCGACGTACGGCTGGCGCGGGACGTCGGGCACATTGGTGACCGCACTGATCGCATGGGAGATCCGGGTCAGCTCGGTGAGCGAGTCCGCGTGGGGCAGCACGGACCAGCCGTACTTGAGCTCGAGGTTGGCCAGCACCGTGCCGAGGTCGGCATTGCCGGTGCGCTCGCCGTACCCGTTGATCGTGCCCTGGACATGCATCGCGCCGGCCTCGACGGCCGCCATCGTGTTGGCCACCGCACAGCCGGTGTCGTTGTGGCAGTGGATGCCGAGCGGCAGCCCGATCTCAGCGACCTCCCCGACGACCTCACTGACCCAGCTCGGCATCATCCCGCCATTGGTGTCGCACAGCACCGCGACCTCGGCCCCCGCCTCGGCGATGGTCTGCAACACCTCCCGGCTGTAGTCGCTGTTGCGCAGCCACCCGTCGAAGAAGTGCTCGCAGTCGATGAAGACCCGCATCCCCTCCGAGCGCAGGTGGGTCACGGTGTCGCGGATCATCTCCAGGTTCTCGGCCAGCGAGGTCCGCAGCGCCCGCTCGACGTGACCGTCGTGCGACTTGGCGACCAGACAGGCGACCTGCGCGCCGGAGGCACGGGTGGCGGCGACCAGCGGGTCGTCGGCTGCCCGCCCGCCCGCGCGCCGGGTCGAGCCGAACGCCACCAGGGCAGCGTTCTTGAGCAACAGGTCACCGCGCGCCGCCGCGGAGAAGAACTCGGTGTCATTGGGGTTGGCCCCGGGCCAGCCACCCTCGATGTAGCCCACACCCAACTCGTCCAGCAAGGTCGCGATGCGGATCTTGTCGGGCACCGACAGGCGCAACCCCTCCTGCTGCGCGCCGTCGCGCAAGGTGGTGTCGAAGACGTGGAAGGTCTCCGGCTGCGGTGGTCGCACCGCCGCGGACAGTGTCGGTGTCGGGGTGGACATCAGATCCCCTTTGCAAAAGGTCGGGTGTCGGAACATCTCCAGCAACGAAAAAACCTCCCGTTGGATGACAGGAGGTTCAGCGCACTGACGGGTCGCGTCAGCGCGCTACGCAATGATCTTCACGGTGGTGATGGTCACCGCATGAGTATAACCACGACGCCCGGCGGGGTCACACCACCCGGCGGGTCCACCCATGGGTGTCCTCGGCGCGGCCGTACTGGATGTCCAGCAACCGTTGGCGCAGCTCGGTCGTGAACCGCAACTGGTCGGCACCGGCAAGCTCGACGGTGCGGTCGGGGGTCTTCAGCACGCCGATCGGGGTGATCGCCGCGGCCGTCCCACAGGCGAAGACCTCGTCGATGCTGCCGTCGGCGACACCGTCGAGCAGTTCGGCAACCTCGATCCGGCGCTCCACCGGCTCCAGGCCCATGTCGGCGGCCAGTGCCAGCACGGAGTCGCGAGTGACACCCTCCAAGATCGAACCCGTCAGTGTCGGGGTGTGCAGCTGGCCGTCCTTGACCAGGTACACGTTCATCCCGCCGAGCTCCTCGACGTAACGCAGCTCCTGCGCGTCAGCGAACAGCACCTGGTCGCACCCGTGGGCCGAGGCCTCCGACTGCGGCAGCAGCGAGGCCGCATAATTGCCGCCGCACTTCGCGGCACCGGTGCCACCGGGAGCCGCCCGGCTGTAGTCCTGGGACACCCAGATGCTGACCGGCTTCACCCCACCGGGGAAGTAGGAGCCGGCCGGAGAGGCGATGCAGCAGTAGGTGACGCGCTGCGACGGACGGACCCCGAGGAAGGCCTCGGAGGCGAACAGGAACGGACGGATGTACAGGCTGGACTCCCCGCCGGCGGGGACCCACTCCTGATCGGCCGCGACCAGTGCTTCGACGCTGGCCAGGAAGTCCTCCACCGCGAGCTCGGGCAGCGCCAACCGGCGCGCAGAGCGCTGCAGCCGCTCCGCGTTCTTCTCCGGGCGGAACAGCCGGACCGATCCGTCGTCCCAGCGGTACGCCTTCAGCCCCTCGAAGACCTCCTGGGCGTAGTGCAGCACCGCAGTGGCCGGGTCCAGCTGGAACGGCCCGTACGGGACCAGGCCCGAGTCGATCCATCCGTCGGCCCCGGTCCAGGTCGCGACGGCCATGTGGTCGGTGTAGTGCAGCCCGAATCCGGGGTTGGCCAGTACGGCCTCACGCTCGCTCGCAGGGCGCGGCGACGGGTGCGGATGACGTTCGAACAGCAGGGCCATGGGCGAAACGCTAACACCTGCGTACGCCCGACGGTGGGTCGTGGTGTGAGATGGTCCGCGGACCTGCTCGACGACCCCATAGCCTGCGCAGCGTGTCCACTGAAGCGAATCCTGCGCACAAGTCCACCATCGCCGTGATCGGCGGTGACGGCATCGGTCCCGAGGTGACCGCCGAGGCAGTCAAGGTGCTGCGTGCCGTGACCGGTCCGGAGGCCTTCGACCTGGTCGAGCTCGATCTGGGCGCCGACCGCTGGAAGCGCACCGGCGAGGTCCTCACCGAGGCCGACCTGGCCCAGCTCGACGAGTGCGACGCGATCCTGCTCGGTGCGGTCGGCGCCGCCCCCGGTGACACCGAGATCCCGTCGGGGCTGCTCGAACGCGGACTGCTGCTGAAGCTCCGCTTCGCCTTCGACCACTACGTCAACCTGCGCCCGAGCCGGCTCTACCCCGGCGTGGCCAGCCCGCTGGCCGACTCGGTGACCGCGGGCAAGGAGATCGACTTCGTGGTGGTCCGTGAGGGCACCGAGGGTCTCTACTGCGGCAACGGCGGTGTGGTGCGCAGCAACACCCCGCACGAGATCGCGACCGAGGTCAGCGTCAACACCGCCCACGGCGTCGAGCGCGTGGTCCGCGACGCCTTCGCCCGCGCCACCAAGCGGCGCAACAAGGTCACCCTGGTCCACAAGCACAACGTGCTGGTCAATGCGGGCGGGCTGTGGCGGCGCATCTTCGAGTCCGTCGCGCAGGAGTACCCCCAGGTCGAGACCGACTACCTGCACGTCGATGCCGCGACGATCTTCCTGGTGACCGATCCGGCCCGCTTCGACGTCATCGTCACCGACAACCTGTTCGGCGACATCCTGACCGACGAGGCAGCCGCGATCACCGGCGGCATCGGACTGGCCGCCAGCGGCAACATCAACCCGGACGGCACCCATCCGTCGATGTTCGAGCCCGTGCACGGATCGGCTCCCGACATCGCCGGACAGCAGATCGCCGATCCGACCGCCGCGATCCTGTCGGTGTCGTTGATGTTGGAGCACCTCGGCCGTGACGCCGAGGCCAAGGCCGTGGCCGATGCCTGCCTGGCCGACATCACCGAGCGCGGGTCCGCGTCGCGACGTACCAGCGAGATCGGTGACGCCATCGCCGCCCGCGTGACCGCCTGAACGAGCCCGCCTGAACGATCCCCGAGCCCGTCGAGGGGTGGCTTCAGCCCCGCTTGGCGACGCGGATGACCCGCGGGGCGACCGGGTGGCTGCGGCGCGCGCGTCGGCGCGGCTTGTCGGCTCCCTCGGAGGCGGGGCGCTCGGCCTGGCTCCCCCATGTCTGCGGATACATCTCGTACATGGCAAAAATAGTAGGACGTCCGAGTAAATCGCTCCACGGCCTGCCCGGATGGCGAGATGCGGTGCTGTGGCCCACCACGCGGGGAACACTGACCGGGTGAGCGCTCCCCCCGATGTACCGGCCTTGGTGAGCAAGGCGCTACGGATGTCCCTGGAGCGCGGCTACCTGCACGCGACCCGATCCGAGACCGGACGCCTGCTCGCCACTCTGGCCGCCACCCGCAGCGGCACGATCGCCGAGTGCGGTACGGGCTGCGGTGTCGGGGCGGCCTGGTTGCGGACCGGCGCCCGCGACGGCACCCGGGTGATCACCGCCGAGCTCGACGGCGACCTGGCGCACTCGGTGATGGAGATGTTCGCCAGCGACGACATCGACGTGATCCACGCCGACTGGACGACCCTGGACGAGCACGCCCCGTTCTCGTTGCTCTTCCTGGATGCCGGATCGGCCAAGACCGCCCCCAGGGAACAGATCCTGGCCCTGGTCGAGCCCGGCGGGATCATCGTCGTGGATGACTTCACCCCGACCTCGAGCTGGCCCCCACTGGCCAACGGACGGGTCGACGTCGTCCGTCAGGAATGGCTCAGCGATCCCGCCCTGACCAGCGTCGACATCATGGTCGCCGAGGACACTGCGGTCATCGTCGCCGTCCGTCGCTGAGCACGAAAATCACAGATCGGCAGCGTTTGTCGTCCTGCCTTGTCTGGTGATGGAGCGTCGGGCACAGTGACTGACATGGTGACCCGTCTGCCGCCCTTCGAGGACCAGCCTCGTCGGATGCCGAAGCCCCTGCGCATCACGATCGGGCTGTTGGTCATGGTCGCCCTGGTGGCGGCGGGCACGATGTATGTCACCCAACGCGCCGGTGAGTGGGGCGTGCCGTACTTCAGCTTCACCGCCGAGGGCGGGTCGCACTGCACCAACACCTGGATCGGGCACACCTGCTCCGACGTCACCGAGAGCGACTTCGAGCGGTGGAGCGACTTCCCCCTCCCCAAGGGCACCACCCTGGTCAGCGCCAGCTACACCGAGGACGCGATGACCCGGCAGGTGACGGCCACCCTGCGCACCGACGCCAAGCGCGCCAGCTCCTTCCTCAAGAAGCTCAAGAAGAGGTACGGCGACTGCCAGGCCGGCGGTGTGGCCCCGGCCGAGTTGGCCGAGCACTCCAAGATCTGCATGGCCACCTCGATCCGGGCCCGCGGCAAGGAGGCCGAGACCATGACCCGCAGCTGGTCCTTCTCCACCGGGGTCGACGAGGACGGCGCACGGCTCACCCTGATCACCATCGGCAACTGAGCCACCACGCAGTACACCGGCCCGCACCACGTGGTGCAGACCGGTGTACGGGTCGTCAACCGCGGATCAGTGCCGCGGATCGGGGATCAGCGAGCAGCGGTGCCCTCGACGTAGTCGTCGTCGTGGCTCTTGACCCAGGCCATCAGGCCGCGCAGCTCGCGACCGACGGACTCGATGCGGTGCTTCTCACCCTCGGCGCGGAACGCCTTGAACTCCGGGGCGCCGGCGTCCTGGTCGTCGATGAAGCGCTTGGCGAAGGCACCGGACTGGATGTCGGCCAGCACGCCCTTCATGCTCTCCTTGACGTGGTCGTCGATCACGCGCGGGCCGGAGACGTAGTCACCGAACTCGGCGGTGTCGGAGATCGACCAGCGCTGCTTGGCGATGCCACCCTCGTACATCAGGTCGACGATCAGCTTCAGCTCGTGGAGGCACTCGAAGTAGGCGACCTCCGGCTGGTAGCCGGCGTCGACCAGGGTGTCGAAGCCGGCCTGGATCAGCGCACTGGCGCCACCACACAGCACGGCCTGCTCACCGAACAGGTCGGTCTCGGTCTCCTCGGTGAAGGTGGTCTTGATGCCACCGGCCCGCAGGCCACCGATGGCGGCGGCGTAGGAGAGCGCGACGTCCCAGGCCTTGCCGGAGGCGTCCTGCTCGACGGCCAGCAGCACGGGGACACCGCGACCCTCGGCGTACTCACGGCGGACCAGGTGACCCGGGCCCTTCGGAGCGACCATCGCGACGTCCACATTGGCCGGGGGCTTGATGTAGCCGAAGCGGATGTTGAAGCCGTGGGCGAAGAACAGCGCGTCACCCTCGTTGAGGTTGGGCTCGATGTCCTCGCTGTAGACCTTGCGCTGGATGTGGTCGGGGACCAGGATCATGATGAGGTCGGCCTCGGCGGCGGCCTGGGCCGGGGTCACGACCCGCAGGCCCTGGGCCTCGGCACGCTCGCGGCTCTTGCTGCCCTCGGCCAGACCGACGCGGACATCGACACCGGAGTCACGCAGCGACAGCGCGTGGGCATGCCCCTGGCTTCCGAAGCCGATGATCGCGACACTGCGGTTCTGGATGATCGAGAGGTCTGCAGCGTCGTCGTACAACATTTCAGCGGGCACGTCTGGGTTCTCCTTCAGTTCTGTTCTTCTGGTGTTCTGTTGTGGTGTGGCCCTCGACCCCTCGACGGGCTCGGGGACCGGGTGGGGTCATGCCGGGCGGCACGGTCCCATCATGCGTCGTGCCGGGCGGCACGCCCCCATCATGCGTCGTGCCGGACGGACCGCAGGGCGCGGTCCGAAATCGAGCGGGTGCCGCGTCCGATCGCCACGACGCCGGACTGCACGAGCTCACGGACACCGTACGGCTCCAGAATCCGCAGCAACATGTCGACCCGTTCCGGTGCGCCCACCATCTCGATGGTGACGCTCTCCGGTGTGATGTCGACGGCCTTGGCCTGGAAGAGCTGGACCACGTCCAGCACCTGGCCGCGGGTGGTCTGGTCGGCCCGCACCTTGATCAGGACGAGCTGACGCCGGGCGGCATCGGACTCCAGCTGAACGATCTTGAGCACCTCGACCAGCTTGTTGAGCTGCTTGGTCAGCTGCTCCAAGACCTCGTCCTCGACGTTGACCACCAAAGTGATCCGCGAGACCGTCGGATGTTCGGTGGGTCCGACGGCGAGGGACTCGATGTTGAAGCCACGGCGCGAGAACAGCCCCGCCACCCGGGTGAGGACACCGGGCTTGTTCTCCACCAACACG
>DVLP01000052.1 GCA_018715445.1 Candidatus Avipropionibacterium avicola
CGATAGAATCCCGCTCGGCTGCAGCGACCGGGACCGTCGACCCGGGAACGGCACGGCCACGATCGGAGACCATCATGAGCGGCAACATCCCCGGACCCCAGGGCCCCGGAGGCCACGACCCGTCCGGTGCCGGCCATCCCCAGGGTGGTCAGCAGCCCGGCTACGGGCAGGAGCAGTACGGCCAGGGACAGTACGGGCAGGACCAGTACGGGCAGCAGCCCGGGTACGGGCAGGCCAGCGGCGGCTACGACCAGTCCGGCCACGGCCAGACCGGGTACGACCAGTCCGGGTACGGCCAGCCCCAGGGCGGGTACGGTCCGGGCGCGTACGGATCCGGACCGACCTCCGCGCCGTCGGCCTCCCACCCGGGATCGGCGTCCGGCTTCCCGGCGTACAGCCCGGGGACCCAGATGGGCACCCAGACCACCGCTCCGCCACGCAAGAGCGGTGCCGGGATGATCGGGATCATCATCGGTGGCGCCGTCTTCCTGGTGGTCGCGGCCATCATCGTCGGCGTCGTCGTGACCAGCGTCTCGCGCGTCACGGCCGACAAGGCGGTCCAGGCCTACTTCGACGCACTGGCCGCCGGTGACGCCGACACCGCGATCTCGTACGCCAAGGTCGAACCGAGCGACCGCACCTTCCTGACCGACGAGATGTTGGCCACGCTCAACCAGGAGTCGCCGATCACCGAGCTGGAGGTGTCGAAGCCCTCCGGGAGCTACGTCAGCAGCGTCCCGGTCAGCTACGCCGTCGGCGGTCGCCGGGTCAGCACCAACATCCGCGTGACCCAGATCGGCAAGGACTGGAAGCTGGAGAGCATCGCCGCCGAGGTGCGGGCCTCCTCCAACGGCGCCAACCCCATCATCAACGGCGTCGAGGCGACCTCGGACCGGGTGCTGCTGTTCCCCGGGCGGTACGCGATCACCACCGGCAGTGAGTACGTGACCTACCCCGACGACCAGGCGACGCTGTGGATCGAGGAGCCCAGCCCGTACGCCTCGGCGACCTCGCTGATCGGTCTGCGGGCCGAGCTGACCGACGAAGGCGAGGAACTGGTCCTCTCCGAGGCGCAGAAGAGCCTGGAGGCCTGCTTCGCCAAGAAGGAGCTGGAGCCGGAGGGTTGCCCGTTCAAGGCGAACCCGAACACCGAGAACGGTGCGATCACCCTCGACCTGGACACCCTGACCTTCACCCCCGACGACGACATGTGGTCCTCGATCAACATCCGGCTGGACTACGAGAACCCGCTGATCGCGCAGTTCTCCTTCTATCCGCGGATCCGCTACAAGTTGACCGGGACCAGGGAGAACGGTGGCTCGGGCGAGTACAACTACTACGTCCAGGCGACCAACCTGCGGGTCGGACAGATGGACTTCTCCACCGACGAGCCGACCTTCTCCTGGGTGGCGCGCTGAACCGATCGCCACGATCGGGACCACCGGCACCGCCCGTGCGTACCGGACAGTAGGCTGGTCCTCGTGACTGACGCTGATCGGGCCGTGTCGGCCCCGCGGGCCCAGGACGACCTCTTCGCCCATGTGAACGGCGAGTGGCTGGCGACTGCGACCATCCCTGACGACAAGCCCAGTGCGGGCGCCTTCGACGAGTTGCGCGACGGGGCGGAGGAGGCCGTGCGCGACATCATCCTCGGGCTCGGGGAGCAGGCGGACACCAGCGACCACGGAGCAGCCCGTACAGAGGCCGGCCAGATCGCCGACCTGTACGCCAGCTTCACCGACACCGACCGGATCGAGCAGCTCGGCACCGCGCCGCTGACCGAACCGCTCGCCCAGGTCGACGCGGTCACCTCGGCTGCGGAACTGCTGGAGCTGACCGCCCGGCTGAACCGCGAGTCGATCTCCGGGCTGATCGGCTTCGACTCCGAGGTCGACCCCGGCAACCCGCAACGGGTCGTGCTGTTCGTCGGCCAGGGCGGCATCGGCCTGCCCGACGAGGAGTACTACCGCGAGGACTCCTACGCCACGATCCGCGAGCAGTACCGCGACCACATCGCCGCCTCCTTCACGCTGGCCGGGCTCGCCGAGCCACAGGCCCAGGCCGAGGCCGTGCTGGGGCTGGAGACCGAGATCGCTGCGCTGCACTGGGACAAGGTGCGTCGCCGCGACATGCAGCAGATGTACAACCTGATGACCGCCGACGAGCTGGCCGCTTCGGCGCCCGGACTGGACTGGGACCGCTTCTGGGCGGGCTCGCAGATCCCGGCCGAGGCCCGCACCGAGCTCGTCGTGATGCAGCCGTCCTTCCTGACCGAGGTCGCCGCGCTGCTGACGGATGCGCGGCTGGCGCAGTGGCAGTCGTGGGCCCGGTGGCGGGTGATCTCCTCCCTCGCCTCGTACCTGCCGCAGGCCTTCGTCGATGAGCAGTTCGCCTTCTACGGCACGACCCTGTCCGGCACCCCGACCCTGCGGCCCCGGTGGAAGCGCGGTGTCGACCTGGTCGAGGGAGCCCTCGGCGAGGCGGTCGGCAAGCTGTACGTCGAGCAGCACTTCTCGCCCAAGGCCAAGGAGCGGATGGACGAACTGGTCGCGAACCTGATCGCGGCCTACGGGGAGTCGATCCGCAACCTGGACTGGATGACCGAGCAGACCAAGGCCAAGGCCCTGGACAAGCTGGGCAAGTTCACCCCGAAGATCGGCTACCCCGCCAAGTGGCGTGACTACAGCGATCTGGAGATCCGTGCCGACGACCTGATCGGCAACGTCCGCCGCGCCACCGCCTTCGAGCTCGACTGGCAACTGTCCAAGATCGGCAAGCCGGCCGACCCGGACGAGTGGTTGATGACCCCGCAGACGGTCAACGCGTACTACCACCCGCTGCGCAACGAGATCGTCTTCCCGGCGGCGATCCTGCAGCCGCCGTTCTTCTCCGAGGACGCCAGCGATGCGGTGAACTACGGCGGGATCGGTGCGGTGATCGGTCACGAGATCGGCCACGGCTTCGACGACCAGGGCTCGACCTGTGACGGCGACGGCCGACTCATCGACTGGTGGACCGACGAGGACCGCGAGGCCTTCACGGCCCGGACCAAGGCGTTGATCGATCAGTACAGCGCCCTGGAGTCCCCGCAGAACCCGGGGAACTTCGTCAACGGTGACCTCACCATCGGCGAGAACATCGGTGACCTGGGTGGGCTGGGGATCGCCATCAAGGCGTACCGGCTGTCCCGTGGCGGCTCGGCCAGCGACGAGGACCTGCGTGCCATGTTCGTCTCCTGGGCGACCGTGTGGCGCTACGTGGCCCGTGACGAGCATGCGCTGCGCCGCCTCGCCACCGACCCGCACTCACCCCCGGTGTTCCGCTGCAACCAGGTGGTGCGCAACCTCGACGAGTTCCACCGCGTCTTCGACGTCACCGAGTCCGACGCCCTCTGGCTCGACCCCGCCGACCGCGTCACCATCTGGTAACCGACTGCGGACATCGCGGCGCGGTACGCGGTACACCCCTCCCCTCCCGCGAATTACCGCAGGTCATTCGGTTTGCGCCCCTTCCTGCGTGGTGCAGACCGACGCAGCTGCGGTCGGATCCGCGGACCGTAGGTCAACTGCGGCCAGGTCGTACTCAGGATCGACGCTGGGTGAGGGCGAAGCCCTGGGAGACGATGCGCGCGACGGCGTCGATGGAGAGGACATCGGCCCAGCAGAACCGGATCGTCTCCTGACCCAGACGCCGTAGCCGGATCTCGCGACGCCGCTCGCGATGCATCACTTCGTCGAGCGAGTGGCCGTGACGATGGTCCCGGCCGTACTTGACCTTGCCGTCGAACTCGCCGACCAGATTGCGTTCGCGCCACCAGAAGTCGGTCCGCATCTCCCCTTCGTCGTCGTGGAACACCGCCTGCAGGTCAGGGACCTCCTGCCCGGCCAGACGGATCGCGGCACGGGTGTGGGACTCGCCCGCACTCTCACTCCGGGGATCGGCGAACGCGATCACCGAGAGCGCGGCAGCATTTCCGTGGCAACCCGGCTGGCTCCGTACGACATCGGCCAAGGCCGTACGACTGATCCCCTGAGCCAACGCGGCATCGGCGAGCGCGACGCCGTCGCCGAAGGGCAGCCGGCGAGCGAGATCGACCACCGTGCTCTCGATGGTCGTCACATCGATCCCCTCGACCGTGGTGGCCTCGACCCACTTCGCCTGGTGTCGTACGACCGGGCCGCCACTCGCGCTGCGCGACCTCTCCCCCTCCTGCACCAGATGGACCTGGTCGAGCCGGCGCCGGTCGACCGGCAAGCCGTGCAGCACCGCGGCCGAGGTGTGGGAGACGACGTGCGGATTGCTGGCCTGGGCGAGGGTGGCACGGATCAGGACCTCATGCAGCCGCTCCGGCGTCAGCTCGCCCGGGTAGCGGTAGGCGCCGCGACGCACCTTGATCAGCAGACCGCGGCGTACGGCGGTGGCGATGGTGTGGGGCGTGTATCCCACCTGAAGGAGTTCCGATGTCAGCAGCATGTCTGAACAATGCGCAGGCGGTACGCCGATCGTTCAGTTGTCCACAGAACTACAACGAAGCAATTCGAATCGTCCACAGGTTGCCGGTTGACACACCTACCGCGGATTCGACCTCAGCTACGCCGGTTTGCACCACGCAGGAAGGTGCGCAGACCGAATGACCTGCGGTAATTCGCGGGAGGGAGGGGTGCGCGGCGCCGGAGGCGCGGCGGAGGCGCGGGTCAGGACATGCGGGTGACGACGGTGGTGCAGAGTTCGGCGAGGGCGTCGCGGGCGGGGAGGGCCGGGAGGGCGTCGAGCAGGGCACGGGCCTCGTCGGCGCGTCGGGTCACCTCGGAGCGGGCGTGGTCGACGGCGGGGTGGGCCCGCAGCAGGGCGACGGCCTCGGCGAGGGACTCCTCCGAGCTCAGGTCGGAGTCCATCAGCTCCAGCAGGCGGGCGTCCTCGGGGCGGGCGTCGCGGCGCACCAGCAGGGTCGGCAGGGTCGGGATCTGCTCGCGCAGGTCGGTCCCCGGGGTCTTGCCGGTGGTGTCGCTGATGATGTCGATGATGTCGTCGCTGAGCTGGAACACGGTGCCGATCCGCTCACCGAACTCGGTCAGCAGCTGCTGGACCTGCTCGTCGGCCCCGGCCATCCGGGCACCGAGGTGGGCGGAGGTGGCGATCAGGGAGCCGGTCTTGTCGGCGACCACCTTCAGATGGTGCTCCAGGGGATCATCGCCCTCCCCCGGTCCGACCGTCTCGGCGATCTGGCCCTGGACCAACCGAGCGAAGGTCGCCGCCTGGATCCGTACGGCTTCGGGCCCCAGGTCGGCCACCAGGCTGGAGGCCCGGGAGAACAGGAAGTCACCCACCAGGATGGCGACCGAGTTCTGCCACTTCTGGTGCGCCGACAGGGCACCGCGGCGCTTGTCGGCATCATCCATCACGTCGTCGTGGTACAGGCTGGCCACGTGGGTCAGCTCCACCACCAGGGCAGCGGTGATCACGTCGTCGCTGTCGGGGTCGGGCCCGAACTGGGCCGACAGCAGGGTCAGCGCAGGACGGAACCGCTTGCCTCCTGCCTGGATCACCCACTGCGCGGCATCGGTCACCAGCCGGGAGTCGGCCGCGGCGGCCTCGAGCAGCCGGTCCTCGATCACGCCCAGACGACGGTCGAGGACCGCTTCCAGCCCAGCACGAGACGGCCCACTCCCGGGGACGGTCGGATCGCTCGGCTCAGCACACACGATGCTCAGCGTACGAACTCTCCGGCCTTCGCCGCCAGTTCGAGCAGCGGCCCGGGCACCACACCGGCCACGAAGGTGACCGCGACACCGACCGCAACGGCCAGCAGCGTCGGGATGCTCGGCTCCACGACCTCGGAGCTCTCGGCCGGCTCGGCGAAGAACATCGAGACGATGACCTTGAGGTAGAAGAACGCGGTGACCAGTGAGACCAGGACGGCCACCACCACCAGCCAGGCGTAGCCGCCACCCCAGGCAGCGGCGAAGACGGCCCACTTGCCGATGAAGCCGCTGGTCAGCGGGATGCCGGCAAAGCTCAGCAGCAGGAAGCCGAAGGCAGCAGCCACCCGCGGCGACTTCTTGGCCAGGCCGGCCCAGTCGGACAGGTTGGTCGCCTCGATGCCACGGTCACGCACCATCGTCAGCAGGGCGAAGGCCGCGATCGTGGAGGCGCCGTACACCGCGAGGTAGAACAGCACCGACTGGATCGAGGTCACCGCACCGTCCGGGGCACCCGAGCCGGTCTGGTACGCCCCGACCACCGCGGTCAGGATGAATCCGGCGTGGGCGATCGAGGAGTAGGCCAGCATCCGCTTGACGTCGGTCTGGGTGATCGCCATCAGCGCACCCACGACCATGGTCATCACCGCGACCACCGCCATCGCCGGCTGCCAGTCCCAACGGGCCGAGCCGAGCGCCACGAAGAAGACGCGCAGCAGCGCACCCACCGCGGCGATCTTGGTGCAGGCCGCCATGAAGCCGGTCACCGGGGTCGGCGCACCGACGTAGACGTCCGGGGTCCAGGAGTGGAACGGCACGGCACCGACCTTGAACAGCAAGCCCATCCCGAGCAGTCCGAGACCGGCGATCAGCAGCCCGGTCGGCTGGGTCGGGTTGACCACCGCATCGGCGATCCCGGCGTAGTCGAAGCTCCCGGAGAAGCCGTACAGCAGGGTGATCCCGTACAGGAAGAAGCCTGAGGACATCGCACCCAGCAGGAAGTACTTCAGCGACGACTCCTGGCTGAGCAGGCGGCGACGTCGCGCCAGACCACTCAGCACGTACAGCGGCAAGGAGAGCACCTCGAGCGCCACGAACAACGTGATCAGGTCATTGGCCGCCGGGAAGACCAGCATGCCGCTCAGTGCGAACAACGCCAGCGGGAACACCTCGGTGTGGGCGTGCCCGGCCTCCTGGGCCTCCTGCTCCTGGTTGCTGCCGGGCACCGAAGCGGCCGACGGAGCGAAGTGCGAGTCGTCGACATCCCTGTCCAAGAAGACCAACAGCGCCATGGCCGTCAGCAGGATCAGCGTCCCCCACAGGAACTGGGTGGGCCCGTCGATCGCGATCGATCCGACGGCCTCGACCACCCGCGCACCGGAGGAGGCATTGATCCCGACCATGACCATCGCGGCCACCAGGGCGGCGAAGGCCAGGATCGCCTGGGTGAGGCGGCGTCCACCGCGCGGCACCAGGGCCTCCAGCAGCACACCGACGCAGGCGGCGCCGAAGACGATCAGCACCGGGGCCAGCAGCCCGTAGTCCAGCGACGGAGCGGAAATCTCCATGAGCACAGCAATCTCCTGGGTCATCACGGTTGCTCCTGCCCATTCGGCGCGACCGGGTCAACGACCCCGACCTGCTCCATGGTGGTGGCGACCGCCGGATTGATCACGTCCAGCGCGGGCTTGGGGAAGAACCCCAGCACCAGGATCAGCACGACGAGCGGCACCAGGGCGCCCTTCTCCCGTCCGCTGAGGTCCTCGAAGTCGGCGACCTCCGGCTTCACCGGTCCGGTCATGGTGCGTTGGTACATGATCAGGATGTACAGCGCGGCAAGCACGACCCCGATCACCGAGATCGCCCCGACCACCGGATAACGGCTGAAGGTGCCGCTGATCACCCAGAACTCGCTGACGAACGGTGCCAGGCCGGGCAGGGCCAGTGAGCTCAGGCCCGCGAGCAGGGTGAGACCGGCCAGCACCGGGGCCACCTTCTGGACACCGCCGTACGCACTCATCTCGCGCGAGCCGCGCCGGGCCACCAGGTAGCCGATCACCAGGAACAGCGCCGTGGTCGACAGGCCGTGGTTGAACATGTACAGCACCGAGCCGGCCATCGACTGGCTGGTGAAGGCGAAGATGCCCATCACGATGAAGCCGAAGTGGCTGATCGAGGTGAAGGCGATCAGACGGTACAGATCCTTCGAACCGATCGCGGCGATGCCGCCGTAGACGATCGAGATCAGGGCCAGCACCAGCACGACCGGGGTTGCCCAGGCGCTCGCCTCGGGGAACAGGCCCAAGCAGAACCGCAACATCCCGAAGGTGCCGATCTTGTCCAGCACACCGACCATCAGGGCCGCACCACCGGGGGTGGACTCGGCCGCCGCGTCGGGCAGCCAGGTGTGGACCGGGACCATCGGGGCCTTGATCGCGAAGGCGACCATGAAACCGATGAACAACCAGCGCCCGACCTCACCGTCGATGTTGAGGGCGGCCAGGTCACTCAGCAGGTACGACGGCGTCCCGGCCTGGGAGGAGACCCCGTACAGGCCCACCACCGACACCAGCAGGACCAGCCCGCCGGCCAACGAGAACAGCAGGAACTTGATCGCCGCTGCGGACCGCTTCACCCCACCGAAGCCGCCGATCAGGAAGTACATCGGGATCAGCGTGGCCTCGAAGAAGAGGTAGAACAGCAGCACGTCGGTGGCCATGAAGACGAAGAACGAGAAGCTCTGCATCACCAGCACGAGGGCGAAGAAGGACTTCGAGGTCCAGCGCCCCTCACCGAGGTAGTCGGCGTCGTCCCAGGAGGCGATCAGCACGACCGGGACCAGGATCGCGGTCAGCACGACCATGGTCAGGCCGATGCCGTCGACACCCAGGGCGTAGTGCAACCCGATCTGCTCGACCCAGCTCACCTGCTCGACGAACTGCATCCCGCCGTCGGGCTGGTACTGCACGGCCAGCACCACGGCCAACCCGAGCGCCACCAGGGAGGCGATCAGGCCCACGACCCGTGCGCCGTTGTCGCGCGCGACCATCACCAGCAGCGCACCGACCAGCGGCACCAGGGCCAGGACCGTCAGAAGGGGGAATCCCATGAGTCTTCTCCTCCCCTGCTCAGCTGAGCTGGGTCAGGACGAGTACCCCACCGAGGATGGCGGCACCGACCACCATCACCAGGGCGTACGAGCGGACATATCCGGTCTGCAGACGACGCAGGACCACCGACAGGCCTCCGAGGAGACCGGCGACACCGTGGACGGCACCGTCGATGCCACCCCGGTCGACGGCCAGCACACCGCGGGTCAACGTCGCGGCGGGCCGGACGACGGCCGCATCGTTGAAGGCATCACCGAACAGGTCGTTGCGACCGGCGATGGTGAGCGGGTTGCGGGTGGCCGGGGCGACCTGCGGGATCGCCTTGCGCGGACCGAAGACGACGAAGGCGATCGCGACACCGACCGCGACCACGGCCAGCGTGATCCACCCGACAGGGGAGGCGAACCCGGCCAGCAGGCTGGGCTCGTGGGCCTCGCCGTGAGCACCGCCGACGGCCGGCTCCAGCCAGCCACCGATCCAGTTGTTCAGCAGCAGACCACCGGCCAGCGACGCCACACCCAGCACGATCAGCGGGATGGTCATCACCAGCGGCGACTCGTGCGGGTGCACGTCGTCCTGCCAACGCTTCTTGCCACCGAAGGTCATCAGCATCAACCGGGTCATGTAGAAGGCGGTGACACCGGCACCGACCAGCGCCAGCACCCCGACGACCTGGTTGTGCTCGAAGGCGGCTTCGATGATGTGGTCCTTGGAGAAGAAACCGGCGGTGAACGGGAAGCCGATGATCGCCAGGAAGCCGGCGGCGAAGGTGGCGAAGGTGATCGGCATGTACTTGGCCAGGCCACCGTAGTGGCGCATGTTCACGTCGTCGTCCATCGCGTGCATGACCGAACCGGCACCAAGGAACATGTTGGCCTTGAAGAAGCCGTGGGTCACCAGGTGGAAGATCGCGAAGGCATAACCGGCCGGGCCGATCCCGGCGGCCAGCATCATGTAGCCGATCTGGCTCATGGTCGAACCGGCCAGCACCTTCTTGATGTCGTCCTTGGAGCAACCGATCCAGGCACCGGCCAACAGCGTCAGGGTGCCGATCACGACCACCGCGGTCGAGGCCCACTCGGTGTGGGCGTAGATCTCGTGCGAGCGGGTGACCAGGTAGACACCGGCGGTGACCATGGTGGCCGCGTGGATCAGCGCCGACACCGGGGTCGGGCCCTCCATCGCGTCCAGCAGCCAGGCCTGCAGGGGCAACTGGGCCGACTTGCCGCAGGCACCCCACAAGAGCAGCAGGCCGATGGCGGTGATGGTGGCCGGGTTGGCCGCCGCGGCATTGGCGTTGACGTCGGTGAAGGCCACCGAGCCGAAGGTCGCCAGCATCAGCGAGATCGCAATCACCATGCCCATGTCACCGACACGGTTGATCACGAAGGCCTTCTTGGCCGCAGCTGCCGCACTCGGGCGGTCCTGCCAGAAGCCGATCAGCAGGTACGAGGCCAGACCGACTCCCTCCCAGCCGAAGAAGAGCACCAGGTAGTTGTCGGCCAGCACCAGCAGCAGCATGGCGGCGATGAACAGGTTCAGGAAGGCGAAGAACCGGCGACGGCGCGGGTCATGGGCCATGTAGCCGATCGAGTAGATGTGGATCAGCGAGCCAACGATCGTGATCAGCAGGCAGAACAGGATCGACAGTTGGTCGACCTGCAGGCCCAACGCGATGGTCCAGGCCCCACCCGAGATCCAGTCGTAGAGGTGCACGACCTGTGAACGGGCGTCGTCGGACAGTCCCAGCAGGGTCACGAAGATCGCGATGCTCAGTCCGGCCGAGGCGAGGGAGGCGAGGGTGCCGAGGAAGTGGCCCCAGGCGTCACCGGCACGTCCGACGAGCAGCAGCACTCCCGCCGAGACCAGGGGGATGGCGATCAACAGCCAGGCCCAACTGGTGACACCGGTGGCGGCGACCGGGGTCACCGTCTCCAGTGGTGTGAGTAGTGGATTCACGCTGGCTCCCTCAGAACTTCAGCAGGTTGGCGTCGTCGACCGAGGCCGACCGGCGGGTACGGAAGATCATCACGATGATCGCCAGGCCGATCACGACCTCGGCAGCAGCGACCACCATCACGAAGAAGGCGAACAGCTGGCCCTCGAGGTTGCCGTGCATCCGGCTGAAGGCGATCAGCGAGAGGTTGCAGGCATTCAGCATCAGCTCGACGCACATGAACGCGATGATCGCGTTGCGACGCAGGCTGAACCCGACCGCACCGATCGTGAACAGCAGCGCCGACAGCACCAGGTAGTGGGTCACTTCGACTCCTCCTCGCCGTCGTCGGAGGTGATCGCCTTCAGCGTCTGCTGGGTCGGCACCTCGAGGTTCTCGGCATCGATGACCTGGCCACGGATCCGCAGGGTGGCCGAGACCGAGTTCTCGGCGGGGGTGCCGTCCGGCAACCGGGCCGGGACGTCGACCGAGTTGTGCCGGGCGTAGACACCCGGGGTGGGCAACGGACCGGGGTGGACCCCGTCCTTGGCGTAGCGCTGCATCCGCGCCAGCACCATGTCCTTCTGGGTCTTCTTCACGCTGGTCCGCTCACGGTGGGCGAGCACCATCGCGCCGACTGCGGCGGTGATGAGCAGCCCGGCGGTCAGCTCGAAGGCGAAGACGTAACGGTGGAAGATCAGCGCCGCCAGGCCCTGCACGTTGCCACCGAACTCGCTGTTGGCCTCGGCCAGTCCCACCGGCGTCGTCGTGACATGGCCCACCGCGACGATCAGCAGGACGGCGAAGGCCACCGCAGCCACCGCCGCCAGTCCGCGCTGACCCTTGATGACCTCGACGGTGGAGTCCTTGATGTCGACACCGATCAGCATGACGACGAACAGGAAGAGCATCAGGATCGCGCCGGTGTAGACGATGATCTGCACCGCGAACAGGAAGGGCGCCTCCAAGGAGGCGTACTGCACGGCGAGGCAGATCATCACCACGGCCAGGCTCAGCGCGGCGTGGACGGCCTTGCGGGCCAGCACGACGGTGAGCGCGGCCAGCACCATGATCGGTGCCAGCATCCAGAAGGCGACATCGGCGCCCGTGGCCATCGGGATCACTGGGAGTCCCCCTTCGCATCGGAGTCGCCACCGCGCAGCTCACGGTCGCCCCCGCGCACGGTACGGCTGCCCGGCTTGGTGTCGGTCGGGTTCGGGTTGTTCGGGTCGACGTACTTCTCGGCCCGCTGCTTCGGCATGCCGAGCACACCGAGCTTGTAGCCCTGGTTGGGCACCGGGTTGGTGGCCGTACCGATCTGACCCGGCTTGGGCGGCGGGCTCATCTCCGGCAGGCCGAGGAAGTAGGCCTGCTCGTCGTCACCGAGGCGACGCGGGTGCGGAGGCTGCTCCATGCCCGGCAGCATCGGTGCCAGCAGTCGGTCCTTGTCGTAGATCAGGTCGGCGCGGTTGGTGTCGGCCAGCTCGAACTCGTTGGTCATCGTGAGGGCCCGGGTCGGGCACGCCTCGATGCACAGCCCGCACAGGATGCAGCGCAGGTAGTTGATCTGGTAGACCCGCCCGTACCGCTCACCGGGTGAGTAGCGCTCGTCCTCGGTGTTGGACGCACCCTCGACGTAGATCGCGTCGGCCGGGCAGGCCCAGGCGCAGAGCTCGCAGCCGACACACTTCTCCAGGCCGTCGGGCCAGCGGTTCAGCTGGTGACGTCCGTGGAAGCGCGGAGCGACCACCCGTGGCTTGGCCGGGTAGGACTCGGTGAACGGCTTGCGGAACATCGTCTTGAACGTGACACCGAAGCCAGCCCACTGTTCGGCGAACCCCATCAGGAATCACTCTCCTTGGTTGTCGCACTGTCGCTGTCGTCGTCGAGGTCCTCGTCGACGTCGTCCTCGGGTCCCTCGTCGTCGGTGAGGGTGTCGACCCCGGACCGGGTCTGGGTCGCGGCGGAGGCCCGGACCACCCGAGCGGACTCGGGCAACTCCTGACCCTCCAGGGGCGGCACGGGATAGCCACCGGCGAAGGCACTGAACCGTCGCGACGGTCGGCGCAACTTCTCGCGGGCCTCGGCGGCCTCGTCGGCCCGCAGGCCCTGCACGAAGACCACCGCAACCACCAGGCCGAGCACCAGCCCGACCAGGATGATCGGCAGCGGGCTGAGCCCCTCACGGACCAACAGGCGCAACCCGGCGACCAGCACCAGCCAGGCCAGCGAGATCGGGATCAGGACCTTCCAGCCCAGCCCCATCAGCTGGTCGTAACGCACCCGTGGCAGGGTGCCGCGCAGCCAGACGAAGATCGACAGCAGGAAGGCGGTCTTGAGGAAGAACCACAGCAGGCCCCACCAGCCCTGGTCGAGACCGGGGATCAGGTTGAACGGCAGCGGGGCCTTGTAACCACCGAGGAACATCGTGGTCGCCAGCGAGGAGACCGTGATCATGTTCATGTACTCGGCCATGAAGAACATCGCGTACTTCATCGAGGAGTACTCGGTGGCGAACCCGGCCACCAGCTCACCCTCGGCCTCGGGCATGTCAAAGGGGGCTCGGTTGGTCTCGCCGACCATCGAGACCAGGTAGATCACGAAGGACGGGAACAGCGACAGGCAGTACCAGATCGGCACCTCGGGCCCGAAGAAGAGCTTCACCGGGGTGCCCTGGGCCTCGACGATCTGCGAGGTCGACATGGCACCCGACTGCAGGAAGACCGCCACCAGGGCCAGGCCCATGGCGATCTCGTACGAGATGATCTGCGCGGTGGAGCGCAGGCCACCCAGCAGCGGATAGGTCGAGCCGGACGACCAGCCGGCGAGCACGATGCCGTACGCACCGATCGCGGCGATCGCCAGGATGAACAGCACCGAGACCGGGGTGTCGGCGACCTGCAGGTTGGTCTCGCCACCCCACGGCAACGGCACCCGCCCGGCGAACGGGATCACCGAGAACGCGGTGATCGCCGGCACCGCGATGATGAACGGCGCCAGGTTGTAGATCAGCTTGTCGGCGCCCTTGGGGGTGAGGTCCTCCTTGAACATCAGCTTCATGCCGTCGGCCAGCGACTGCAGGGCACCGAACGGACCGTTGTAGATCGGGCCGTGACGGTGCTGCATGCGGCCCACGAGCTGACGCTCGAAGACGATCACCCACAGGGTGAGCACCAGCAACAGGACGAAGGCGAACAACGCCTTGAGCAGGACCAACCACCACGGGTCACTGCCCAGCAGCGAGACGTCTGCGGGGATCACTTGTCGTCACCTTCCTCGTCGGCGGTGTCGGCCGGGGCGACGGTGACCGTGCCCCCAGCGGTGACCCGCAGGTGCTCGGTGACCGACAGGCCCGGAGCATTCGTCGGGACCCACACCACGCCGTTGACCATCTCCGGGACCACCTCACAGGGCAGTTCCAGCTGGCCGTGGGCACTGGAGACCACGACCCGGTCGGACAGGCCGAGGTCACGGGCGGTCCGGACCCCGACCCGGGCGACGGGTCGACGGGCCGTGCCGAGCAGTGCCTGCTCACCGTCGTTGCTGCGGGAGGCATCGATCATGGTGCGCCAGGTGGCCAGCGTGAGCTGGCCGTCGCCGGTCACTGCGTCACCGTTCGCCGCAGCGGTGTTGCCGGACGGCTTGGCCGCCCGTGCACCGTCCCAGACCCCGAGCTCGGTGAGCTCAGCAGCCGCGGCCGCCGGCGTACGGACCCCGAGGTCCCCGCCGAAGGCATCGGCCAGCGCAGCCAGCACCCGCAGGTCGTTCATCGTGGTCTTGTCGGGCAGCACGGCCTCGAACGGGCGCAGGCGCCCCTCCCAGTTGACGAAGCTGCCCGCCTGCTGCTCGGTGAGCGCGACCGGGAAGACCACATCGGCACGTTCGGTGACCTCGGAGGTCCTGACCTCCAGGGAGACCACGAAGCCGGCGTTCTCCAGTCCGTCGCGCACCGCCTGTGGATCGGCGAAGTCACCCGGCTCGACCCCGGCCACGACCAGGGCGAAGTCGCCGGCAGCAGCCGCCGCCAGCATCTCGGTGGCGTCCAGGCCCTCGTCGCCGGGCAGCGAGTTGGCTCCCCAAGTCGCCTGGGTGTCCACCCGTGCCGGTGCCTCGCTGACCGTGCGGCCACCGGGCAGCAGGCCCGGCAGGCAGCCGGCCTCGACCGCACCCCGGTCGCCGGCCCGGCGCGGGATCCACGCCAGTCGGGCACCGGTGCGCTCGGCCAGCTCGACCGCGGCGGTCAGGCTGCCGGCCGAGGTCGCAGCGCGCTCCCCGACCAGGATCACCGATCCGGCGTCCAGCTCGACCTCCGGCGGGAGGTCGGCCAGCACCTCGGCCTCGGCTCCCGGCGGGGTCGGGACCAGCCCGGCGCCCATCTTGACCGAGCCACGCGACAGGTAGGGCGCCACGGTCCAGATCTTCAGACCCTACTTGCGGTTGGCC
>DVLP01000053.1 GCA_018715445.1 Candidatus Avipropionibacterium avicola
GGGGTTGCCGGCCCGACGGATGCAGCGCGACCGCCCGTAGTAGACATCGCCCAGCTCACCCGAGTCGACGAAGGTCTTCAACACCTGGCAGTTGGGGGAGTGGCGACGCACGAACCCGATCTGCACGACCCGGTCGCTGGCCTCGGCCGCGGCCAGCACCCGCTCGGCCTCGGCGACCGTGGTGCTCATCGGCTTCTCGATCAACACATGCTTGCCGGCCTCGATGGCCGCGATGGCCAACTCGGCGTGCGAGTTGTTCCAGGTGCAGATGCTGACCGCGTCGACATCGGAGTCGGCGAACAGGTCGGCCGGGTTCGCGTAGGAGCGCGACGCGCCCCACTCCTGGGCGACCGACTCGGCTCGGGCGCCGTTGATGTCGGCAACCGCGGCGATCTCGGCGTTGGCATTGGCCTTGTATCCGGTGAGGTGCCACTTGGCGATCCCTCCGGTGCCGATGACTCCAACCTTCAATGTGGACATGGATTTCCTCTCAGGCGTTGGCGAACAGGGACTTGGCGTTGGCGACTCCACGAGCACAGCCGATCAGGCAGTCCTCCTGCCCCTCGAACTCGATGGCGGCGAAGCCGTCGTAGCCCGAGGCCTTGATCGCCCGGCAGATGGCGCGGATGTCGATGTCACCGTTGCCCACGATGGCTCCCCGCAGGTACTTGCCGCCGCGGCTGCGGAACCATCCCTCGCCGGGATCCTCGGTCCGGACGTAGAAGTCCTTGAAATGGACCACGGTGGCGTACGGCAGGTTGGCCGGCACCGCGACGGTGGGATCCTCGTCGACGCACAGGAAGTTGCCGATGTCGAGGGTGGTGCCGAAGTTCGGTTCGTCGACGGCATGGATGATGCGGCGCACCCGGTCACTGGCCTGGACGAAGAACCCGTGGTTCTCCAAGCTGGTGGTCACACCCTTGGTCGCGGCGTACTGCGCGATCTCCTTGGCAGCGGCGACGATCGGGCCGAAGGCCTCCTCGAAGGCCGGGGTGTCGTCACCCTCGAGTCCGGGGTGGCGGACGACATCGTGGCGCAGCCGGGTCATCCCGAAACGGGCGGCCAGGTCGACATAGGCCTTGACCCGCTCGACCTCGGCCCGGTGCTCCCCGGCGTCGGAGGTGAAGAAGTTCGCACCGACGGCGAGGTTGGACAACTCCACCCCCTTGTCGGCCGCGCGTTGGATGATCTGGTCGATCTGCTCCGACGGTGTGTTGATGTTGGGGATCGGAGCGTCCGCCTCGTCGGACAGGGCAGCGAACTCGAGGTGCTCGGCCTCGGAGTCGGCCACCCAGTCGATGACGTCGAGGATCGACATCTCCCCGGTGCGGATGCGTTGGTTGAAGCTGTACGAGCTGAGCCCGAACTTCATGTTTCTCCTTCTGTGGTGGACATCGTGAGGTCTTGGTGGAGTGCGGGGTGCCATCGGGGCCACGGCGGTCGTACGTCGGCGACGCCGACGACCTGCTCGCTGAGCTGCTCGAAGGCGAGTCCGACGGCACCGATGTCGGCACCCCCGGATCGCAACAGCGAGGTGACCAGGGGAGGTCGGGGGTCGACGGTGAGCTGGTCGTGCACGGCCGTGGTCAGCGGGTCGAGCAGGGTGGCCCCGGAGCGGGACAGCCCGCCTCCGACGACCACCACCTCGGGGTCGACGGTGAGCACGATGGTGGCGACCAGCGGAGCGATCTCGGCACAGAACTGCGCGATCTCCTCGGTGGCCGCCCGGTCGCCCTCGTCGGCCCGGGCGAAGACCTGCGCGGCAGTGGGCGCGCTCTGCCAGCGCAGCTGACCGCGATGGGAGTTGTGGGTCCACCGCATCGCTCGTCGGGTGCCGAGCTCGCCGGCGATCCGGTGGCTGCCCTGGAGCACCTGGCCGTCGACCACCACGGCCAGCGAGATCCGGTTGCCCAGTTGGAGGAACAGCATGTGGCGGGGTTGGGGATCGCGCAGGCGCTGCTCGGCCAGTGCGGCGGCCTTGACGTCGTTGTCGAGCACCACCGGACAGCCGCAGTGGTCGGCGAGCTCGGCGGCCAGGTCCAGGCCGACCCAGGACTCGGAGACCAGGCTGTGGCTGATCCGGTGGTCGGCACCGACGATGCCGGGCACCCCGACCCCGAGGGCGCGCAGTGGGCCGGCGCCAACCTCTCGTCGGGTGCGCTCGATGAACTGGTGGATCATCGTGAGGCGATCGGTGGCCCCGAGCCCTGGGTTGACGGCGGCGTCGGTCCTGACCAGGACGGTCCCGGCCAGGTCGCAGACCACCAGGCGCAGCACGTGCAGGCCGGCGTCGAGGCCGGCGACACACCCGGCGGTGGGATCGAAGCTGAAACGTCGGGCGGGGCGGCCGGCCCCGGAGGCGTGGGCGCCGTGGTCGTCGACCACCGGGGCCCGTTCGACCAGGCTGCGCAGTACCGCGTCCACCGTGGGGCGGGAGAGTCCGGTGCGGCTGGCGATCTGACGGATCGTCCAGACTCCGGGAGCGTCGCGCAACACGCTCAGGCAGGCGGCCGCGTTGGCCCGGCGCTGCGCATGGGCCACGAGCAGGTCCTCGCCTCGATCAGGGCCGCTCGGCTCCGTGGCTGGCACGTGACTCGCTTCCGAATGTTAGGAAACAGGGTTGTGAAACTCCCGGTCCTCACTGTGTCAGCGCCGTCGTGCTGTCGTCAACCCCCTGCTGCCACCGGTGTGCGCGGAACTGTCAGTGGGCACGGTCACAGTGGTGTCATGAGCAGATTCGAGAGGAACCATCGTCCTCGCGCCGACTCCGACGGGCGGATCGACTGCGACCGGTGCGCGGTGCGGGGGATCGGCTGCGGTGACTGCGTCGTGAGCATCCTGCTCGGGCCGCCGACCGAGTTGGACCTGGCCCCCGACGAGCGGGCCGCGCTGGACGTGTTGGCCGGCGCCGGTCTGGTGCCACCACTGCGCCAGGTGCAGTCGGTGGAGGTGAGCGGCGAGTACGACCTGTGGGGCGATCCGTCCCAATGGCAGGAGCCGTCCAGTCGCCAGTCCAGGCGCCAGTCCGGGTGATCGAACCCGGACCAGGGGCGTTTGCCTCAGGGGGATCCCTGAGTTTCCCGGAGGATGGACACGCGCCGACCCGTAGTTGCACGTGATCTTTTCGTGACCTATCGTGATCGTGCTTTGGTGTAGTCGGCGGTGGAGGAGCTGCCAGCCATCGCAAGCGCCGAGTCTCTGCGAAGAGAGCCGGGGAACCATCTTCCCTTGGGGTGAATCGGCGTCGTGTCCCGGTGACGGGCCGACGTCGTAGGGCAATCCTGGCCCGAA
>DVLP01000054.1 GCA_018715445.1 Candidatus Avipropionibacterium avicola
GCTGGCCGAGTACGAGGTCTCGACCGCCGTCGAGCACGACGAGGTGACCGCCACCGGCGGGTTGTACGTGGTCGGCTCGGAGCGTCACGAGTCCCGCCGCATCGACAACCAGCTGCGTGGTCGTTCCGGACGTCAGGGCGACCCGGGCGAGAGCCGATTCTACCTGTCGTTGGGTGACGACCTGATGCGCCGGTTCAAGTCCGACATCGTGGAGTGGGTGCTCAACGCGCTCAAGGTGCCCGACGACCAGCCCATCGAGGACCGTCGGGTCAGCAAGGCCATCGAGGGCGCCCAGCGCCAGATGGAGGAGCAGAACTTCGAGATCCGCAAGAACGTCCTCAAGTACGACGACGTGATGAACCGGCAGCGCCACGCCATCTATGCCGACCGGCGTCGTCTGCTGGAGGGTGCCGACGTCCGCAAGCAACTGCGTCAGACCATCTCGCGGGTGACCGAGCGGATGGTCCGCAATGCCACCGAGGGCTTCCCCGAGGACTGGGACCTGGAGCAGCTGTGGACCGACATGGGCACCATCTACCCGGTGCGGATCAAGCTGTCGACCTACGACCATGACGAGCTGGAGGCCGACGAACTGGTCGAGGCCTTCGTCAAGGACGCCCAGCGGGCCTACCTGCGCCGGGAGAAGGACCTCGGCAAGGACGTGATGCGTGAGCTGGAGCGACAGGTGATGTTGACCGTCCTGGACCGCAAGTGGCGCGAGCACCTGTACGAGATGGACTACCTGCGCGAAGGCATCGGGCTGCGCTCGATGGCCCAGCGTGACCCGCTGGTCGAGTACCAGCGCGAGGGCGGCGACATGTTCAACGCCATGATGGAGTCCTTCATGGAGGAGGTCGTCGGCTTCCTGTTCAACATCGAGGTCCAGACGCCCGAGGCTCCTGCGGTCGGTGTCGCCGAGGCCAACGGCAAGCCCGTCGCGATCGGCAAGGCGACTGCCTCCGAGGACAAGGAGGCTGGCAACGGGTCCGGCTCGGGGTCGAAGCGAAGCCGTACCGAGCGCAAGTCCACGCAGAAGGTCGCGGCGAATGCGGGTCGGTCGGCGTCGAAGCTGCGCTACTCGGCGCCGGAGTCCGACGGTGACGCCAGTGAGCCGGAGAAGGGCGCCAAGACCGTCGTGAAGAGCAAGGACGACTGGTCGACCACACCGCGGAACGCGCCCTGCCCCTGCGGCAGTGGCAAGAAGTACAAGCTTTGCCACGGGCGGGCGTGATCCGACCATGACCGAGCGGACCGGCTTCAGCGCCGAAGAGGTCAGGCAGTTCTTCACTTCCCGGGTGTACGGGAAGGTCCCGGCGGTGGCGAGCCAGGCCGACGTGACCTGGCAGGTCCTCGAGGAAGGGACGGCAGCCACGGGTGGGCGACGCCGCCAAATCCGGGTGGACCTGACCGTGCCGGACGGTCGGCAGGTCCGCCTCACGGTGCTGGTGCGGCTGCCGGAGTCGGCATCGCCGCAGGCCCGGGTCGGGGCGTTCTGCGGGATGAACTTCCGCGGCAACCACACCTGTGAGGCCGACGAGGCCGTGCTCGACGTGACCGAGGCCTCCGCGGCGGGGGACCGGCTGCACTACGCGCCGGAGCGACCCGTGCCGGTCCGCGGCGACCAGATCGCGCGCTGGTCCTTCGACCAGGTCACCGAGCGCGGCTGGGCGAGCATCACCTGGTGCTATCTCCAACTGGGGATGGACAAGGCCTCCCACTTCGAGCACGGCCCGCACCAGTTGTTCTCCGACCATCTGGTCGACGAGCGCGATCCCGACGAGTGGGGCGCCATCTCGATCTGGGCCTGGACCATGTCGCGCGTGCTGGATGCCGTGGTGGCCGGGATGATCCCCGAGGTCGATCCGCAGCGGGTGATCGCCCACGGACACTCCCGGTTGGGCAAGACCGCCATCTGGGCCGGGGTGAACGATCCGCGGTTCGCGGCGGTGATCAGCAACAACTCCGGATGCCTCGGAGCGACCCTGACCCGCGAACGCGGCGAGACGCCGACGGTGCTGGCCAGGGCGTTCCCGCACTGGGTCACGCCGAACCATGCAGAGGTGGTCGAGCACTGGGAGGACGTGTTCGCCGGCCGAGCCGAGCCCGAGGTACCGGACCAGCCGGACCTGTTGGCCCTGGTCGCGCCGCGGCCGTTGTACGTGGCCAGTGCTTCGGAGGACGCCTGGGCCGATCCCGAAGGGGAGTACGAGTCGTGGCAGCAGGCGTCGGCCGCCTGGACTGGCGGGCCGGAGGCGACCGCGGGGGAGTTCCCTGAGCCCGGGGAGGTCCGGGCTCCGACGACGGCACCGCTGGGGTACCACCTGCGCGACGGGGCCCATGCGGTCGAGCCGTTCGACTGGGCGGCCTGGCTCGACTTCGCCGATCGCTGGGTCGCTCAGCCCGACTGAGTCGCGGCACCCGCTGAGTCCGACCTGCTGATAGCGCGCGCTGACCCCGAGCTGCTAATCCCATCCGCTGGCCCAGTCCGCTGACCCCTGCCACCCTGGCCCGGTCAGGCAGCCCGTGCTGAGTCGTCCTGGTGGGGCGTGGCGAGTGACGGCTCGACGACGGGTGACACCTGGGATTGCCGTTGTGCTTGGAAGAGGACGTCGACGCAGTTGGCCAGACGGAAGCCCTCGCCACCACCGATCGTGATGGTCTGCTGGGCCCGTGGATCGTCGAGGGACACGATGTCGGCGTAGTGCTGGTCGAGAGCGGCCTGTCGAGCGCGTTCGGTGTCGCGGTGGTGCCGTTGCTCGGCGAACAGTCGGCGGCGTTCGGCCAGGGCGGTGTCGCGGGCGGTGCCGGTGAGGAAGGATCCTCGGGCGTCGACCAGCGGCGGCACCGCGACCTCGGGGTCGTGCCGCTCGATCAGGGGCACGATGGGGGTGCCGTCCCGGCTGAACACCCACCGGGGCGTCTCCAGCCCGGCGAGCTCGGGCGGAAGCGTCGAGCCACGGTGGTTGGTGGTGATGGTGATGTTGTCCTCGTGCACGACCGTGTGATGGTGCTGACAGAGCAGCATCAGGTTGTCGAGGTCGGTGGGGCCACCGTCGAGCCAGTGGACGATGTGGTGAACCTTCAGGCGGCGACTGCGAGAGCAGGTGGGGAAGGCGCAGTGGCCGTCCCGCAGCATCAGGGCGCGGCGTTGGGCGCGCGTGCCGAAACGTTGGCTGCGTCCGACGTGCAGCGGTTCGCCGTCCAGTCCGGTCACGATGGCCTGGACCTCGGCCTCGCAACACAGTCGCCGTACGGTCGCTGGCTCCACTCCGGCGAAGCCGCGGATCCAGCACCTGCCGACGCCATCCGACGGGGCCTGATCCCAAGGGACGTGATCAGAGGGCGCCTGATCCAACGCGGCCTGGTCAGTGGAGGCTTGATCGGATGAGGCCTGGTCCGATGGGACCTGATCGGAGGGGACCTGGTGCAGCCCGGCTTGGTCCGAGGGGGCTTCCGAGGAGGCCTGATCCGAGGACGATCGCCCGGGCGGCGTTCCAGCGGGAACGTCCGAGGCCTCGGCAGCGGTGTGCTCATGGAGGTGGACAAGATGGCTGGCGTTGACCTCGACCACCACAGTGGTGCGGTCCTCGCCGGAGCGGTCCGCCGGTGCGGTCGCCAGCCAGTGCTGGGCGATCTCGACCAGTCCGGCGACCTTGCTGCGCCGTATCACCTCATTCGGCGTCTCAGCCAGGTCGAAGGGTGCCCGCACGCGCAGTGACCGACTCCCGGTGGCTGCGCTGATCTCGGCGCTGGCTTCTGCATCGGCACTGGCTTCTGCATCGGCACTGGCTTCTGCATCGGCGCTGGGTGGGTCGGCGCGGTGGGCGTCGGCACTGTCAGGGTTGGCACTGTCAGGGTTGGCACTGTCAGCGTCGGCACGGTGGGCGTCGGCGGCCTGATCCAGAGCCATGATCACCGCGGCTCCCTGCTCGGGCGGCAGCAGTGCGCTCACCCGCACCATGCCGTCGTCACGGGTCGACCACGACACCGCCGCCTGGGCCTCCCGTGCCGCCTGGGCCCCGGTGTGGGCGCGGTACGCCCGTACCGTCCGCGACAGCTGCGAGGCCGTGGCATGGCGAGCCAGACCCAACACCGTGGCCTCGTCGTGGTCATCGACCAGCCGGGTGAGCTCTCGCACCTTGGAGTAGGACAGATCGCCGTCGCGAAATGCGGCCAGCGTCTGCGGCATCCGGGCCAGTCCGCGCGCGACCCGGACGTGTTCGCGTGCCGCGCCCGGGCCGATCCCGCACATCCGCGACACCCACGCCGCCAAGGAGGCATCCTCGTGCCACCACCGGATCGCGCCCGACGCGTCGAAGTCGGCCAGCAACTCCAGGAACACCGCCTCCTGCCGTGCCAGGTCCGCTGCGGCTGCCATCACCCGTGCGGCCAGCGCCTCGGCCGCCCCTCGCTCAATCGTGTCGGCATCAGTCCTGACGGCTCCCGCCTCGACACCATCGGGCATCCGATCCTGCTGTTCCACCGTCATGGCCACGTCCCCCTCGTCGCTCTACCGGAACCACAGTCAAACAGCGACCTCCGACACCGCACCCACAGCGACCCCCGACCCCGTCCCGAGAGCAGACCACAGCGATCTCCGACCCCGTCCCGAGAGCACACCAGCAGCACCCTGTCGTCGCGCTGCGCCCAGGTGGGAGGATGGCGGCATGGCTCAGGCAGAGGTTCTGTACGGACGCGGCACGATCTCCTTCGACGTCCCCGACGACGCCGAGGTGACGATCGTGCGCAAGCCGGTCGCCGAGAAGCTGTCCGACCCCCGAGCCGCGGTCGCCAGGGCCCTCGACGACGAGCCGATCGACTCCGCCCCCTTGACCGAGCTCGCCCGGGGCCGCTCCAGCGCCTGCATCGTGGTCTGTGACATCACCCGACCCGTACCGAACCATCTCTTCCTGCGTCCGTGCGTCGAGCGACTGGTGGCGGCCGGGATCGGACTCGAGGCCATCACCATCCTGGTCGCGACGGGTCTGCACCGGGTCGGTGACGACGCCGAGTTGGCCGAGCTCATCGGCGATCCGTGGGTGATCGAGCACGTCCGCGTCGAGTGGCACGATGCCCGCGATCCCCACCAGCTGGTCGATCTGGGCCACACCGCGACCCGCCACACCCCGATCGTGCTGAACCGTTCGTTGGTGGAGGCCGACCTGCGCATCGTCACCGGTCTGGTCGAGCCACACTTCATGGCGGGCTGGTCCGGCGGCCGCAAGGTGGTCGCCCCCGGGGTCGCCGGGCACGAGACGATCCGTACCTTCCACTCGGCCCGCTTCATGGAGGACCCCGGCGCGGTCCAGTGCAACCTGGAAGGCAATCCGCTCCACGAGGAGCAGTTGGAGATCGTCGCCACCCTCGGTGAGGTCCACGCGATCAACACCGTGATCGACGAGGACCGCGACCTGGTGGCCGTCACCTTCGGGGAGGTGGTCGCCAGCCACCTCGCCGCCG
>DVLP01000055.1 GCA_018715445.1 Candidatus Avipropionibacterium avicola
CGGACGGAGGCATCGTGGACCTGGTGATCCCCCTGATCGTCCTCATCGCCGTGAGCGCCGTGCTCAGTTGGGCCGTGATGCGCACACCGAAGCGGTCGATGCGACGAGATCCCGTCCTGCTCCGCGCTCAGCAGCGCGCGACTCGGTCCGCCCGCGCGATGATTGCGCCGCCACCGATGTTGGGGGCGATGATCGACGGCAACCAGCCCCACCAGATCGGGGTGGCCCTGGCCGAACACCGCCTCGACGACGCCATCGCCCTGTGGTCGCATGCCACCGGGCAGGGCCATGCGGACGCACTGCAGGTCATCGACCGTTGGATGGACGAGGGCACCCGGATCTCCTTGGTTGGCCCGCGAGCCGCGGCCCCGCCCGCGGTCACTCCGGAGTGGAGCGAGCCCACCTTGGACTCACCCTGGCCGGAACTTCCCCGGCGCAACACCGAGCCGGGTTCGCCCTCCAACGACCTGCGCTAGACAGCGATGTACGGCCCACCGCTGCGGCCAACCCCTACCATCGGAAGCTGACCGAGACCTCGACCGGGAGATCGCCATGCCATCGACGCTGCGCCATCACGAGAAGGACCATGCCTCAGAAGCGCTCGGCTGTTGGCGAATGGAGCCATCCCCTGGCGAGGCCGGCTGATGGGTGACATCTTCGCCCCCATTGAGGTGCCGCGCTTCGTGAGTCATCGTGGATATCGCCCGTTGGCCCCCGACAACTCGCTGCCCGGATTCGTCCACGCCGGACGCTTGGGCCAGTGGGCCATCGAGACCGATGTGCACGTGAGTCGCGACGGCGTCCCCGTGTGCTGCCACGACGCCACCGTCGATGCCACCTACGACGGCGAAGGGCGCATCGACGAGATGACCTGGGCCGAGTTGTCGCGCCTGCGGTTGCGCACCGGGAATCGGGTGGAGTGCCTCGACGACGACGAGCGCCGGATGCCGTTGTTCACCGAATACCTGGCCATCTGTCGGGCCAGCGGGTCGGTCCCCTTCATCGAGTTGAAGATGCCCGAGGTCGAGCCGGTGCTCCGGGCCGCCCGGGAGGTCGGGGTCGGCGCGGAGGAGATGGTCATGAGCTCCTTCGAGTTGCCATGGCTGGAGGCAGCGCGAGCCTTGACCCCGGGCCTCTTCCTGCACCACATCTTCTGCGACGACGCCGCGCAGGAACGACTGGCCAGCCTGGGCCACGCCGGGCTGTCGTGGAACGTCAAGGACCCGACCGACCTGTCGCCGGAGCCGGTGGCGCAGGCCCACGCGATGGGGTTGAAGGTGTGCCTGCGGTCGGTGGACAGCCTCGAGCAGGTCCAGCAGATCCTTGCGCTCGGACTGGACTACGTCCCGACCAACACGATGCATCCCCGTCTGCACGTCGGTCCTCCGGTTCCGGCCAGCCCTCGGCAGTCCTGAGCTCAACCGACAGGGGATATCCTCGCCAGTACTGGTGTGGAACGAGGGAGGACCGCGATGGAGCCGGTGCTGGCGATCCTGCTCATGGGTGCCCTGATCTGGTTCAACTTGTGGTTCCGCAAGCGCGCGCGGCGCAGTCGCATCGCCATCGTCAACGACCCGATCCTCAAACGGGCACAGCAACGAGCCCGCCGTCCCGCCCGGATGATGATCATCCCGCCGGCCAAGCTCGGACGTCGTCTGGACGACAAGCAGTGCCACGACATCGGTGTGGCACTGGCCGAGCGCCGGATCGACGACGCGGTGGCGTTGTGGAGCGCGGCGACCGAGGAGGAGCAGATGGCGTCGCTGCGCGCAATCGACGACTGGATGGCCGACGGGACCCGGATCACGCTGGACACCCGCCCGGCTCCGATCGAACGAACCACCGACGCTGCCTGGCCGGAGCTGCCCTCACGCAACACCGAGCCGGGATCGCCGCACAACGACCTGCGCTGACTCGCGGCGGTCAGTCCTCGCGGACCTCCACCGTGCCGTAGCTCTCCCAGTACTCGACGGCGTCCTTGGCATCCTTCAGCCCGGCACCGGTCGCCTCGCGATAGAGCTTGATTGCCTCGATCTTCCTGCCCTGGGCCAGGGCCGACCCGATCCGGATCCGCATGTCGTCATGCACTCGGACGGTGTCGAGTTGGTCCGGCGGGGCGATCACCGTCCGCGAGGACGCCGACGGACCCGGCACCGGTGGGGGTGGCGGAGCCACCCCGGTCAGTGCTGGGTCCGTCGCTGCGCGATTGACCTCGTTCTGTCGCCGTCGCAGCGAGGAGGCCGCGAAGATGACGCCCACGCCGACTCCGCCGCCGAGCAGGACGACCGCGAGTACGACGAGGATCAGGATTTCCCCTGCTCCGAGTCCTGGCATACCCGAACCCTAGCGGAGCAACGGTCTCCTCAGGTCTGGTCGACGACCTCCAGGCCGTCACCGTCGGCGTCGAGGTCGAACCGGATGGTGTCGCCCTCGGAGACCTCACCGGCCAACACCCTGCGGGCCAGCTGGTCCTCGATGGTGTTCTGCACCAAGCGGCGCAACGGCCGGGCTCCGTAGACCGGGTCGAACCCGGTCCGTCCCAGCCACTCCTGGGCGGGCTGGCTGACCTCGACCGAGATTCGCCGATCCGCCAACCGCTGGTTGAGCCGCTGCAGGTTGATCGTGACGATCTGGGCCAACTCCTCGGGCTGCAACGCGTCGAACAGCACGACCTCGTCGAGCCGGTTCAGGAACTCCGGCTTGAACGAGTTGCGCACCACGTTCATCACCGACTCGCGCTTGACCTCGTCGTTCAGCTTGGGATCGGCGAGATACTGCGAGCCCAGGTTCGAGGTCAGGATCAGCAGGACGTTGCGGAAGTCGACCGTACGGCCCTGACCGTCGGTGAGGCGACCGTCGTCGAGGACCTGCAGCAGGATGTTGAAGATCTCCGGATGGGCCTTCTCCACCTCGTCCAGCAGGACCACCGAGTACGGGCGACGCCGTACGGCTTCGGTGAGCTGACCGCCTTCCTCGTAGCCGACGTAGCCCGGAGGCGCACCGACGAGTCGTGCCACCGAGTGCTTCTCGGAGTACTCGCTCATGTCGATGCGAATCATCGCCCGCTCGTCGTCGAAGAGGAACTCCGCCAGCGACTTGGCCAGCTCGGTCTTGCCGACGCCGGTCGGACCCAGGAAGAGGAAGGACCCGGTGGGACGGTTGGGATCGGAGATCCCTGCCCTGGAACGACGAACGGCATCACTGACCGCGCGGACCGCGGCACGCTGGCCGATCAGTCGCTCCCCCAGACGCTCCTCCATGTGGAGCAGCTTCTCGCTCTCGCCCTGCAGCAACCGTCCGACCGGGATCCCGGTCCAGTTGGCGACCACTTCGGCGATGTCGTGGGAGCTGACTTCCTCACGCACCATGGAGTCGGCACGCGACTCCGCCTCGGCCGCCTTGGCCAAATCCTCTTCCAGAGCAGGGATCTTGCCGTACAACAGCTCCGAGGCCCGTCCCAGGTCACCCTCGCGTTGGTGACGCTCGGCCTCGGTGCGCAGCCGGTCGATCTCCTCGCGCAGGTCGCCCACCCGGTTCAGCGAGGACTTCTCATCCTCCCAGCGCTGCTCCAGGGCACGCAGTTGCTCGTTGGCGTCGGCGAGCTCGGCATTCAGCCGGTTGAGGCGCTCGACGCTGGCCGCGTCGGACTCCTTCTCCAGGGCGAGTTGCTCCATGGTCATCCGGTCGACCTGACGACGCAGTTGGTCGATCTCCTCGGGTGAGGAGTCGATCTCCATCCGCAGCCGGGAGGCGGCTTCGTCGACCAGGTCGATCGCCTTGTCCGGCAGTTGCCGGGCGGTGATGTAGCGGTGCGAGAGGCTGGCCGCCGCCACCAGGGCCGAGTCGGTGATGGCCACCTTGTGGTGGGCCTCGTACCGCTCCCGCAGGCCACGCAGGATCGCGACGGTGTCCTCGACACTCGGCTCACCCACCAGGACCTGCTGGAAGCGCCGCTCCAGGGCCGGGTCCTTCTCGATCCGCTCGCGGTACTCGTCCAACGTGGTGGCGCCGATCAGGCGCAACTCACCACGGGCCAGCATCGGCTTGAGCATGTTGCCGGCATCCATCGACGAGTCACCGGAGGCGCCGGCACCGACGACGGTGTGCAACTCGTCGATGAAGGTGATGACCTGGCCCTCGGCATCGCGGATCTCGGTGAGGACGGCCTTCAGCCGCTCCTCGAACTCACCGCGGTACTTGGCACCGGCCACCATCGCCGACAGGTCCAGGCTGATCAGGCGCCGCCCCTTCAACGAGTCGGGGACGTCACCGGCGAC
>DVLP01000056.1 GCA_018715445.1 Candidatus Avipropionibacterium avicola
CAGGACGCCACCTTGTCGACCGACTCGCAGAAGCCGGCCCTGCTGCCGGAGGGCTGGGACCCCAAGGTCGCCACGCTCTGAGCAGTTCATGACGATCGCCCCGGTGCCGTTCGCGGCGCCGGGGCGATCTCGTGTCCACTGACCCTGACACGCTCGGGTCAGCGCGTCGTCACGACCCGGGCCGCTGACCGGTGACGCCCACGAGCTCCAGGTCGTCGGCGTAGTGACAGGACGACAGGTGACTCGCCGTCGCCGCGCCGTCCTCGACCTGGTGGAGTTGGACGCGCTCGGTGTCGCAACGGGACTCGCCGCGGTGGGGACAGCGGGTGTGGAAGTAGCAACCGGTCGGAGGATTCGCCGGATCCGGCAGGTCGTCGGCCAGCCGGACCCGGACCTGGGACCCGCGTCCGTGCGGGTCCGGGATGGGGACGGCCGACATCAGCGCCTCGGTGTAGGGATGGCGTGGCCCGGTGAACAGCTCCTGTGTCGACGCCTCCTCGACGATCTGGCCCAGATACATCACGGCCACCCGGTCGCTGATGTGCTCGACCACCGAGAGGTCGTGGGAGATGAACAGGTAGGTCAGGCGGTACTCGTCCTGGAGGTCGGCCAACAGGTTGAGGATCTGGGCGCGAACCGAAACGTCCAACGCGGACACCGCTTCGTCGGCGATCACCAGCTTGGGCCGTGTGATCAGGGCACGCGCGATGTTGATCCGTTGGCGTTGACCGCCGGAGAAGGCGTGCGGGTAGCGGTTCATGTAGTCGGGTTGGAGCCCCACCCGCCGGAGCATCTCGGCAACCTGGTCACTGACCGCAGCGTCCTTCTGCTTGACCCCACGGATCTTCTTGAGTGGCGCGGAGATCAACTCCAACAGGGTCTTGCGGGGGTTCAAGGAGGAGAACGGATCCTGGAAGATCACCCGGACCTGCTCACGGTACGGCCTCAGTTCCCGGGTCGACATCGGCGCGAGGTCGACCTGGTGGTGACCGTCGGGACTGAAGAGCACCTGTCCGTCGGTGGGGTCAAGTGCTCGGGCGATGCAGCGTCCCAAGGTGGTCTTGCCGCAGCCCGACTCGCCGACGAGCCCCAGCGTCTGGCCGGCGCGGATGTCCAGACTGACACCGTCGACGGCGTGGACGGTGCTGCTCACCCGTGAGAACACACCCTTCTTGACCGGGAAGTCCATGCGGAGGTCACGGACAGCCAGCAGGGGAGCGGCCTCGGCCACGGGGGCATCGGGGGTCGAGGCTGAGCGCTCCCGCACCGTGGCCGCCGGCGCTGCGGTGGCTCCTGGGCCGGTGTCCTCGTCCTGGTCGCGATCAGCGGGATCGTCCCCTGCCTCGTCCGGGTCGGTCCGCCTGTGCTCCGGGTCCAGCAGATGACACAGGCTGAGGTGGCTCTCGGTGACCTGGTGGACGGCAGGCTCGACGGTGTCACAGACACCGGGGATGACTTCGGAACACCTGTCATGGAAAGGACATCCAGCGGGACGGTTCGCGGGCGTGGGGACCATCCCGCGGATCGTGGCGAGCCGGGCGCCGGCGTCCTGGCCCATCACAGGGATGGAGGAGAGCAGAGCCCGGGTGTACGGGTGCTGCGGCGAGTCGAAGACCTCGGTGACCGTGCCCTGCTCGGCCACCTTCCCCAGATACATCACTGTCACCTCGTCGGCGATCTCGGCGACCACCCCGAGGTCATGGGTGATGAACAACACCGACATGCCGGTGTCGTCCTGGAGCTCGGCGATCAGGTCGAGGATCCGTGCCTGGGTGGTGACATCGAGCGCCGTGGTGGGTTCGTCGGCGATCAGGAGCGCAGGATCGTTGGCCAGGGCGATCGCGATCATCACCCGTTGGCACATCCCACCGGAGAGCTGGAACGGATAGGAGTGGAACCGGACCTTGGGCTGGGGGATGCCGACCCTGGCCAGCTGGTCGATCGCGCGGTCCTTGGCCTCGTCCGCGCTGAGGTTCTGGTGCAGACGGATCGCCTGGACCAGTTGGGCACCCACGGTGTACATGGGCGACAGCGACGCCATCGGTTCCTGGAAGACCATGCCGATCTGCCCACCGCGAATCCGTCGGATGGCCTCCCCTGTGGGCTTGAGCGTGGCCAGGTCCACCGGAGCACCCTCGGTGGTCTCCCGCCACCAGAGGGTGCCGCCCTCGACCCGTCCCGGTTGGTCGATCAGCCCGAGGATCGAACGAGCCGTGATCGACTTGCCACAACCGGATTCGCCGACCAGGCACATCGTGCGACCTCGTGGCACGTCGATGTCGACACCGTCGACGGCTTTCACCACACCCTCATCGGTGTGGAACCAGGTCTTCAGGTCCCGGATCGACAGGATCGTGTCGTGGTCGAGTCCTGCTGCCGGATCGGCGCTGGCCGGGGAGGGCGCAGTTGCTGAGGTGCTCACGTCTGTCTCCACATCGAGGTCATCGTTTGTACGGGTCTGCGGCGTCACGCAGCCCGTCGCCGAGGAAGTTGAGGGCCAGGACAGCGATCACCACGGCCACACCGGGGAGCAGGAGCCACGGTGCCGTGGCGATGACCCGCACCTGTTGGGCTTCCTGGAGCAGGACACCCCAGGAGACCGATGGGGCCTGGAGCCCGAGCCCGAGGAAGGACAGCGATGTCTCGGCCAGGATCATCCCGGGGATGGCCAGGGTGACCGTGGCGATCAGATGGGACATCAGCGAGGGCAACATCTCGGAGAAGATCAGTCCCGGTCGGCTGGCACCGTCGAGCCGGGCCGCCATCACGAACTGTTCCTCACGCAGTGACAGGAATCGGCCCCTGACCTCACGTGCCAGGCCCGTCCACGCCACGAAGGAGAGCACCACCGTGATCATGAAGTAGCGCATCGTCGGGGACCAGTCACGTGGGATCGCAGCCGCCAGACCCAACCACAGCGGCAAGGTGGGGATGGCCATGAAGAACTCGACCCCGCGCTGGATCACCATGTCGGTCCGACCGCCGATGAACCCGGAGACCCCACCGATCGCAATGCCGAGCGCGAAGGCGATGACCACACCGACCAGACCGATCGTCATCGAGATCCTGGTGCCCAGCACCATCCGTGACAGCACGTCACGACCATTGCGATCGGCGCCGAGCAGGTGCATGGGTGGTGCGTCCGGATCAGTGGGGCCGATCAGGTGTCGATCGCTGGTGATGAAGCCGAGGAGTTGGTACTCCCGGCCCTTGACGAAGAACCCGACATCGACCTTCTGGGTCCGGTCGGGGCTGAAGGTCAGGGCAAGGGTGTCCGGGTCCTGCTCCAGGGTGAGCGGGTTGACGTGCAGGCCCCAGTCACCGTTCTGGTCGACCAGACGAAGGGATTGGGGCGGTGCGTAGGTGTAGTCGGCGTTGAAGTCACCGCTGCCGTAGGGGGCAAGGAAGTCGGCGAAGACCACCACCACGTAGAGCAGCGTGGTGACGGCAAGTCCGAGCATGGCCAGCTTGTGTTTGCGGAAACGACGCCAGATGAGCCGTGACTGGGAGAGCTTGGCGCTCGACGGGTCACGGGTTGCTTCGGGACCGTCTGCATCGGGCGATGCGGTGTCCGAGAGCATGATTTCGGTTGCCATGTCGCTCTCCTAGGTGACGCCGAGCCGGACGCGAGGGTCGAGCCATGCCAGTGCGAGGTCGGAGACCACGGTGCCGATCACGGTCAGCACACCGAGGATCATGATGATGGAGCCGGCCAGGTACATGTCCTGGGAGAGCAGGGCGTTGAGCAGCAGGGGGCCGGTGGTGTTGATGTTGAGGACCGTCGACACGATGACCTCACCACCGACCAACCCGGGAAGCAGCCAACCGATGGTCGAGAAGAACGGGTTCA
>DVLP01000057.1 GCA_018715445.1 Candidatus Avipropionibacterium avicola
CGGGGGAGGGACCTCCTCGACCCCGACCACGAGACCGGTCATCACATCGCTGTGGTGCTGCAGGAACCGTACGGACTCGCTCACGGCCTGCTCGAACAGTTCGCCGCGCAGCGGTGGCCGCGGGACCGGCATGGGCTCGTCGGTCCAGCGGTTCGGCCACGACAGCGGTCCGCGGATCCCCCGACCACGACGGTCACGACGTTTGCTCGACACGGCAACCACGATAGGGCGTCGAGCCGGTCCGCAGCGGTAAGCTCACGCGGGTGAGGTCACGACGTTGCTCCCGAACCGGGTGCCAGCACCGGGCGGTGCAGACGTTGACCTATGTCTACCTGGACTCCACCGCGGTCCTCGGTCCGCTGGCCACCCGGGCCGAGCCCCACAGCTACGACCTGTGCCAGCAGCACTCCCAAGCCCTGTCGGCCCCCCGCGGGTGGGAGGTGATCCGGCTGGCGGACCCCGAGGAGGAGCCCGAGCCGTCGACCGACGACCTGCTCGCGCTGGCCAATGCGGTCCGCGAGGTCGGGCTCGCCGAGGAGTCGTCGCCGAGCCCGGTCGATCCGTCCGACAGCATCGTCGAGGTCGGCCGCAAGGGCCACCTGCGTGTGCTCGCGGACACCGATGTGCACTGGTCGTCACAGCGGCGCTGAGGCGCACGTATGCTGACCTGCGATGTTGACCTCCGCGATCTTCAAGGCCAATGACATCCGTGGTGTGGTGTCCGGAGCCGATGCCCAGTGGGACGCCGACGGCGCCCGTCGCCTCGGCGCCCTGTGGCCGTCGGTCGCGAACCTGACGCCCGGCAGCGCCGTGGTGCTGGGCCACGACATGCGTGCCACCAGCGCTCCCTTCGCCGAGGCCTTCGCCGCCGGGCTGGTCTCGGCCGGGGTCGACGTGGTCGACATCGGTCTGGCCAGTACGGACCTGCTGTGGTTCGCGTCGGGCCGGCTCGACCTGCCCGGTGTGATGTTCACCGCGAGCCACAATCCGGGCCAGTGGAACGGCATCAAGTTCTGCCTGCCCGGCGCCCGCCCGGTCACCGCGACCCAGCTCAGCCGACTGGCCGAGTTCGCCCTGGCCGACGACGTCGACCCGGTGCCCGCCGAGGTCGAGGGCACGCTGCGCACCGAGGACCTGCTCGGTGCCTACGTCGACCACTTGCTCACCCTGGTGGACCTGAGCGACATCCGACGCCTGCGGATCGTGGCCGATGCCGGCAACGGGATGGCCGGACTCACCCTGGCGCCGGTCTTCGACCGGATCCCGGCCGAGCTGATCGGGCTCTACCTCGATCCGGACGGCAGCTTCCCGAACCATCAGCCGAACCCGTTGGAGCCGGAGAACCTGGTCGACGCCCAGCAGGCCGTGGTCGAGCACGGGGCCGACCTCGCCCTGGTCTTCGACGGTGATGCCGACCGCTGCTTCATCATCGACGAGCGTGGCGAGGTGGTGAACCCGTCCACCGTCACCGCGGTGATCGCTGCCCAGGAGCTGGACCGAGAGCCCGGGGCCGTGGTGGTCCGCAACACCATCACCTCCCGTGCGGTCGACGAGGTCGTCGCCGAGCACGGTGGACGGACCGTGGTCACCAATGTCGGCCACACCTATGTGAAGGCCGCGATGGCCGAACACGCCGCGGTCTTCGGCGGGGAGCACTCGGCGCACTACTACTTCCGTGACTTCTGGGGCGCCGACACCGGGATGTTGGCCGCGCTGCACCTGATCCGCCTCGCCGGTACGGCCGACCGACCGCTCTCGGAGCTGGTCGCCGACTACGCCCGCTACGCCAGCTCGGGCGAGATCAACTCGGTGGTTGACGACGTCGCCGGCTGCACCGCGGCCGTCAGCGACGCCCTGGCCGGCCGTGGCACGGCCACCACCGACGACGGCCTGCTGGTCAGCGGTGACGACTGGTGGGTCAGCCTGCGTCCGAGCAACACCGAACCCCTGCTGCGACTCAATGTCGAGGCCCGTGACGAGGCCGCGATGACGGCCCTGCGTGACGAGGTCCTCGCCCTGGTCGAACCCTTCACCCGTACCGACCGGACCCGTACCGAGACCGACACCCCTGGAGGCCAGTGAGATGGCAGTTGAACTCGATCCGACGCTGTTGGAGATCCTGGCCTGCCCGCAGTGCCACTCGGCATTGGCCGTCGACCACGACCGAGATGAGCTGGTCTGCACCTCGGCCGAGTGTGCACTGGCTTATCCCGTACGGGACCAGATCCCGGTGCTGCTGATCGACGAGGCGCGCTCCACCCGCTCCTGATCCGTGATCGGTAGCCCGGGCAACCGGGCCACGCTGCTCCTGACGAGAGGAGCAGATGATGGACACCCAGTTGCCCGTGGTGCTGACGGTCACCTTGGCATTGGCCTGTCTGGTCGCGGCGGTACGGATCGGGCTGCGGTTCGCCGCAGCCGGACACCGCAACGCCCTCGAACTGGCGAGGGGCCGACAGGTCCGCCGGACCGGGACGTGCGTGCGGGCCGAGGTGCTCGCGGTGCACGCGCTCGGTGACCTCGAGGTCCAGGTCCTCGCCGAGTTCGAGACCCCCGGTGGGCGTCGGATCGCGACCGGGCGGATCGGGCTCGCCGAACCGCTACCAACCAAGGCTCCGGAGGTCGGGGACCTCGTCCGGGTCTGGTACCTCGGTGAGGGCGGCTCGGACGACGAGGTCCAGATGGACCACGACCTCGATCCGGCCGAGCTCGCCGTCGCGGCCTGAGCGATGGACTCCTCGGGCAGAATGGCTGTGTGAGCAGCTTTGACGATTCCCGGTTGGACGACCCCGAGGCCCTGCTCGTCGCCGACGCCCACCTGCGCTTCCTCGCCGAGGCCGGGGGACGGGTCCGTGTCGAGTGGGACTCGGCCCGGCTCGCCGTCGAAGGGCTGGGCGCCGAGGGCCGACCGCCCGAGGACCGGCCACGTGCCGTGGTCGCGGTGGGACCGGATGCCCGCCTGATCCGGGCCCTGCTGGAGCCGGTCTGCCCGGTCCCGTTCATGGCCTGGCCCACGGCGGGACTGCCGGGCTGGGTGGGCCCGCTCGACCTCGTGGTGGTGCTCGCCCCGGAACGGGCCGGTGCCGACCTGGTCGCGACAGCACGCGAAGCCGTACGACGCGGGGCGCAGTTGGTCGTGGCCTGCGGTGACACCTCGCCCCTGGTCGACCATGCCGGTGGCTCGGCCACCACCTTCCTGACCACCCGCACCCGTGACAACCTGGCCACCGTCGTGGTGGTCGCCGCGGCGCTGCACCGTCTCGGTCTGGGGCCCCGGATCGACCCGGAGGCAGTCGCGCAGGCGCTCGACGACGTCGCCGTGACCTGCTCACCCCATGTCGACCTGGCCTCCAACCCCGGCAAGGAGTTCGCCCTGGCCACCGCTGAGGCCCAGACCCTGTTGTGGGGCGGTTCAACCTTGGCGAGTCGGGCCTCGCGCCGGGTCGCCGAGGCGCTGCGCGAGGTGACCGGGCGGCCGGCGCTGTCGGCCGATGCCGCGGCCCTACTGCCGGTGATCGAGTCGGCGGCCTCGCGCGACGTGTTCGCCGACCCCTTCCTGGACGGGTCCTCGGACCGGCCGGTGCTGGTGGTGATGGACGACGGTGTCGACGAGGCGTGGATCCGGGCCGACCGTGGTGAGTTGTTGGCGGCGGCCGAGCGGCGTGACGTGCGGGTCGTCGAGTTCGGCTGCGACGAGGTGAGCGGGCCCGGCGGGGGCGATCTGGCCCGGTACGCCTCCCTGCGGCAGCGGGGGATGTACGGGGCGGCCTATCTCGCGCTGGGACTTGGCCGACTTCGGCCCGTGTCGGACCGTTCGGTCTGACAGAATCTGTCGCTGTGAGTGCATCTGGTGGGACCAAGGCTGTCGTTGCCGCGCTGTCGGCGAACGGCTTCATCGCGATCTGCAAGTTCGGTGGCTGGGCGTTGACCGGCGCCTCGTCGATGTTGGCCGAGGCGATCCACTCGGTGGCCGACTGCGGCAACCAGGTGCTGTTGCTGGTGGGCGGCAAGCGCGCCCGTCGGGCCGCCGACGAGGAGCATCCCTTCGGCTACGGACGTGAGCGCTACGTCTTCAGCTTCATGGTGGCGATCATCCTGTTCTCCCTGGGTGGGCTGTTCGCGCTGTACGAGGCGTACCACAAGCTGGAGGAGGTGCTGCACCCCGATCCCGAGCATGCCGGGGACAACCTGTTGACCAGTCCGTGGTGGTGGGTCCCGGTGGTCATCCTGTCGGCCGCCCTGGTCGCCGAGGGGCTTTCGCTGCGGACGGCGGTGAAGGAGTCCAACCCGCTGCGGGGCCAGCAGTCGTGGTGGCGCTTCATCAAGACGGCGAAGGCGCCCGAACTGCCGGTCATCCTGCTGGAGGACATCGGCGCACTGCTCGGTCTGGTCTTCGCCCTGCTGGGTGTGGGGTTGTCCCTGATCACCCAGAACCTGGTCTTCGACGTGTTCGGTACGGCCATGATCGGCTTGCTGCTGGTCGCGATCGCGGTGGTGCTGGCCTGGGAGACCAAGTCGCTGCTGCTCGGCGAGGCGGCATCGAAGCAGTCCGTGGGCCGGATCTCGCGGGCCATCATCGGGGCTGAGGGCGTGGAGCGGCTGATCCACATGAAGACGCTCCACCTGGGACCGGAGGAAGTGTTGGTGGCGGCCAAGATCGCGGTCGACCGGACCGATTCGGCCGCCGAGGTTGCCGAGATCATCAATCGCACCGAGGGCCGGATCCGGGACGCCGAGCCGATGGTCACCGCGCTCTACCTGGAGCCTGACATCTACCGGGAGAACTACACTGCGCCGCAACGACCCGACCGTACGGCAGAGGCAGGGGAAGCACATGAGTGAGCGAGTGGTGTTGGTGCTCAACGGTCCCAACCTGGGACGGTTGGGGCGACGCCAGCCCGAGGTGTACGGCCACACCACCCATGACCAGCTCGCCGCTCGCCTGGTCACCTACGGCGCCGGGCTCGGGCTGCAGGTCGAGGTCCGCCAGACCGATGCCGAGGCGGAGATGATCGGCTGGCTCCACGAGGCCGCCGACCGCTCCGTGCCGGTGGTGCTGAACCCGGCGGCCTGGACCCACACGTCGGTCGCGATCGCCGATGCGGTCGCCCAGCGGACCGCGGACCTGGTGGAGGTGCACCTGTCGAACGTGCACGCCCGCGAGGAGTTCCGGCGCCACTCCTACGTCACGCCGTACGCCACCGGGGTGATCGCCGGACTGGGGATCGCCGGCTACGAGGCGGCCCTGGCCGTCCTCGCAGCCGACGCCTGATCAGCCCGCAGCTTCGATCGCGGCGAGGTACTCGTCGCGGATCTTGTCACCGACCGTGGAGCGCCAGTTCGCCACGGCCTTGTCCCATGCGTCGAGCGGTTTGCGGCCCTGCATGATCTCGCGCTGGGTGTCGAGGAGCTTGCGCTGCTCGCTGGCACCCCGCCCGTTGTCGGTCTCGGAGTAGAACCCGGTCACGGCGTTCGCCTCGCCGGTCGGCAGCACGGCCTCCAGGTACTCGTGCTGGCGCTGCACGAGGTCCCGGTTGCCCGGGATCAGCAGTTGGGCGCTGGCCTGACCACCGAGGTAGCCGACCGAGAACCGCTCGTTCTGCATCGTCTCGGTCGCCACCGGTGCGCCGTCCTCGATGTTGTAGTGGACGCCCTCCTCCCCGTAGTTGATCGTCATCCACTCGGCGGTGCCCAACGGGGAGGCGACGTAGTCCATGACGCCCAGGATCTCGCGCACCCGGTCCTCGGAGGCCGTCTTGCTGATCGCGGAGTAGGCCGGGTAGCCGGCGGCCGCCAGGTGCTTGATGGCCAGTCCGCCGCCGTCCCACTTCGGGGTGGCGATGCCGCGGACGTCGTAGTTGGGGTACTGGCGCTGGTGGGTGCCCCAGCCGGGCACGCCGTCGATGTAGAGGGCGGTCGTGCCCGCGTCCCACCAGGTCTTGTTGTTGGCCGGATCGGAGAAGGACAGCGGGTGCAGGTAGCCGGCCTCCCAGATGGTGATGAACTGCTCGAGGGCGGCCTTGGCCTCCTCGGTCTCCCACTGGTGGACGAGGGTGTCGCCGTCGCGACGCCAGGTGTTGGGGGCGCCGTACATCTCGTTGAGGATCGGCAGCATCCACCCCTGGGGGTCGGAGCCGACGGCGTACCGGTCGTCGTCGGCAACGGTGAGCTGCTTCAGCAACTCCATGAAGTCCTCGCCGTTGGTGAGTTCGGGGGTGCCCTCGACGCCGAGCTCGTCCATCAGGTCGCCGCGTCCGAGCACGGTGATGCCCGATCCGGACGGGCGGGCCAGGGTGACGCCCCAGAGGCGTCCGTTGAGCACATTGCCCTTCCACACCTCGGGGTTGACCGCGGCCAGGTTGGGGTACTCCTCGACCTTGTCGCCGCCGATGAACTCGCCCAGGTCGTGGAACTGCGACTCGAGCAGTTGGTCGAGCTGGGGGACCGCCACGATCTGCATCACCTCGGGCAGGTCACCCCCGGCGACGGTGACCTGGAACTTGTCGGTGTACTCACCGAAGCCACCCCAGGACATGGTGAAATCGGTACCGCAGTCGGCTGCGATCTGTTGGTAGTACTTGTTCTTGTCGAAGCTGGTCGTGGGGGCCAGTCCCTGCAGCAACATGCTGATCGGCTCGATCTCGGGCAGCGGGACCCGGTCGCTGGAGACCGGATCACTGGGCAACGAGGCGAAACCGGCCGGTACGCCGTTGTCCCCGGCGGGAAAGTCCGGCTCGACGCCGGTGAACGGGATGTGGTTCGGCAAGGTGGCCTCGGCGGTGGATCCTCCGCCTCCGCTGCCTCCGGTGCCCTCGCCGGGAGCGGTCCGACAACCCGCCACCGCCAGGGTGGCGAGTCCGCCGACGGCGCAGAAGCTGCGGCGGCTGAGTCCGAGAGGGGTGCTGTCCGCGGTCATCTGGTGTTTCCTCTTCCTCGAGATGATGGAAAGTTTCACTGATTGATGGGAGTTTACGGGACCACGAAGGAGTGGCAAGGGCGGTTCCCGGATGGAGACCGGGTTGTGATCGAGGGGGCCGGGTCAGCGCGCCACCGGGGCGACCGAGGCGCGCATCACGATGTGGGTGGCCAGGGTCAGTCGGCTGCCGGGCTCGAGCTCCGGGTCGGTCCCCAGGGCGGCCCGGGTGGCCCGTCGTCCGAGCTCGACGAACGGGCTGTGGACCGTGGTCAGCGGCGGCGACGACACCGGCGCCAGGTCCTCGTGGTCGTCGAAGCCGATCACCGAGAGGTCCTCGGGCACGCGGCGCCCCAGGAGCTGCGCCGCCCGTAGTACGCCGAAGGCCTGGGTGTCACTGTCGGCGAAGACGGCCGTCAGATCGGGGTGCTGGGTCAACAGTTCGGTGCAACGGCGCGCGGCGTCCACGCCGGAACGGGCCCCCGTGCTCACCAGGGTGGGGTCCAGCTCGACGTCGAACCCGGCCAGGGCATCGGCGTAGCCCTGACTGCGCTCCTCGCTGGTGCTGAATCCGGCCGGTCCGCGCACCAGGCCGATCCGGCGATGTCCCTTGCTCAGCAGGACACTGACGGCTGCCAGGGAGCCCTCGCGGTTCTCGTAGTCGAGGACGGCGACCTCGCCGAGGTCCTCGTCCGGCAGGCTCCGACCACAGAACACGACCCGCGTGCCGTGGCTGCGCAGCGTGCGGATCGAACGGGTCATCGACTCCCGCCACTGCGACGTCGGACGGGTGCCGCCGACCGCGATCACCGCAGCGACAGCCGGGCCGGCGGCGAGGCGCTCGACCGCGGTGAGTTCACGGACCGGATCCGACCCGGTGGCGACGAAGCTGCAGGACAGTCCCGCGTCGGCACTGGCGGCCTCGACCCCGGTGAGGACCTCGGCGGCGGCCATGTGACGCAAGGAGGGGACCAGCACCACGACCCGGGACACCTCGTCCGTGCTGCGGCGGGCGCGGCGGGCACGGTAGCCGAGCGCGTCGACCGCAGCCAGCACCCGGTCGCGGGTGGCGGCCGAGATCGGTTGGTCGGGTGTGAGCGCCCGCGAGGCCGTGGCCAGTGAGACCCCGGCACGGTCGGCCACGTCCTTGAGTGTGGGACCGGTCGCCATCTGTCACCTCTCTGGAAGTTCCATGTGAACCTACACTGCGGCTGGGTCCGGAGCCAGCACCGATGCCGACTCCGGGCTGCGTTGGCGCAGTTCCGGGCTACGCTGGCGCAGTGGAGTTCAAAGTTGCAGACCTGAGCCTGGCCGAGCTGGGCCGTACCGAGATCACCCTTGCCGAGCACGAGATGCCCGGCCTGATGGCCATGCGCGAGCAGTACGGCCAGTCCAAGCCGCTGGCCGGCGCCCGGATCGCCGGCTCGCTGCACATGACCGTGCAGACCGCAGTCCTGATCGAGACCCTGGTCGCCCTCGGTGCCGAGGTTCGCTGGGCCAGCTGCAACATCTTCTCGACCCAGGACGAGGCTGCCGCCGCAGTCGTGGTCGGACCCGACGGCACCCCCGAGGACCCTCGGGGCGTACCGGTCTTCGCCTGGAAGGGGGAGAGCCTCGCCGAGTACTGGGAGTGCGCGGAGAAGATCTTCGACTGGGGCGACGAGTTGCCCAACATGATCCTGGACGACGGTGGCGACGCGACGATGCTGGTCCATCTGGGCGTCGAGTTCACCAAGACCGGCGAGGTGCCCGAGCCCGCCGAGGACGATGCGCAGGAGTACCGCGTCGTGCTGGAGCAGTTGCGGCGCAGCCTGGCGGAGAAGCGGATCGACTGGATCGCGGTCGCCAACGAGATCCGTGGCGTCACCGAGGAGACCACGACCGGTGTCCACCGGCTGTACGAGATGGAGCGCTCCCAGCGCCTGCAGTTCCCGGCGATCAACGTCAACGATGCGGTCACCAAGTCGAAGTTCGACAACCGGTACGGCTGTCGCCACTCGTTGGTCGACGGGATCAACCGGGCCACCGACGTCCTGATCGGGGGCAAGGTGGCGGTGGTCTGCGGGTACGGCGATGTGGGCAAGGGCTGTGCGGAGTCCCTGCGTAGTCAGGGTGCACGGGTGATCGTCACCGAGATCGACCCGATCTGTGCCCTGCAGGCAGCGATGGACGGCTACCAGGTGGCCCGGTTGGACGACGTGGTGGGGCAGGCCGACATCGTGATCAGCGCGACCGGCTGCCTGGACGTCATCACGGTGGAGCACATGCGGGCGATGAAGCACCAGGCGATCGTCGGCAACATCGGCCACTTCGACAACGAGATCGACATGGC
>DVLP01000058.1 GCA_018715445.1 Candidatus Avipropionibacterium avicola
GTTCGCAGCCGAATTGGCATCGAGCAGCACCATGGTCAAGTTCCCGGGGATCGATGTGGATGTCGAGCTCGAGTACGGCGAGTCCCCGGTCATCCATCCCGGGACGTCACGCACGGTCACCACCCATGTCACCAACGTGCGTGAAGAGACGCTCGACGTCGAAGCGTCACTGGCGATCCCGCAGGACTGGCCCGTGGTGGATCCTCAGTCGCTGACCTTGGCACCCGGTGAGACCCGGGCTCTCACGTGGACACTGGGCCCGGTCCCCAGGTCGTCGATCGAGAACACCAACCGCCTGCGCCTCGACCTTGCGCTCACCGACCGCCCGACACCCGCACCGATCCCGTTCGTTCTGATCGGGGCGCCCGCCTATCGGGTCAGTCTGTTGCCCCATCCCGGCGGTGATGACCTGGCGGCACTCGAGGCGGCCGCTGTCCCCGAAGGGTCCGGTCTGGACCGGGTCGGTGAGTGGGTTGACCACAGCGTCGAGGGCAACGATGTCGGATTGGAGGCCCTCGTCGACGGACCAGCCGTGCTGCACGTCCAGGCCTTCTGGTGGGCACCCGACGCCCAGCACGTACGGATGGGGTTCGACACCTCCTCGGTCAGCCGACTGGTGCTCAACCAAGAAGTGATCCACACCGTCGACGAGGCCACACCGATCCGTCCCAGCCTGAACGCGTCCAAGGGGTCGACCACAGGCGCAGATCTCCAACAGGGTTGGAACGAAGTGCTTCTGACGGTCGTACGCGGCACCGAGCCGTTGGACGGTCAGCTTCTCCTGTGCACCGATGACCGGATGCGGGACTCACTCCCGGCGATCGGACGGACCCGGACGCTGGCTGACCAGTAGGAGGAGGTGACCGGATCGGGCACACAGGTCCCGATCCGGTCGCCCTACGGGGCCACCACCTCTGGCGCGCAGTTGTCGAAGTCGACGACGGCGCCCTGGTCGATGAGCTGGTCCCGCAGCACGCCGTGGTCGAGGGCGGCCACGTCGGCGCCATTGTCCAGGGCCAGCGCGGCTGCGGTGCCAGCACCCTGCCCCATCGCCATGCAGGTCGCCATCACGCGCACCGAACCGAACCCGGGCCCGTCGGCTGACAGGCAGCGACCAGCGATCAGGAGGTTGGTGCTGTCGCGGGGGACCAGGCAGCGCAACGGGACGTTGTACTCCTGCCGCAGGGTCACCAACTCGTCCTGGTCGTTGCTGTCGGAGCGATGGATGTCGATGACGTGCCCGCCCTTGGCGATCGTGTCGGGGAACGGCTTCGGGTTGAGCACGTCGTCCTTGGTCAGCTCGTACTGACCGACGATGTGGTACGTCTCCCGCACCCCGGTCTGGATCCCGGACTTGGCGAGCCAGCAGTCCTTGAACTCCTCGACATGCTCTCGCAGCACCTCGATGATCTGGTGCAGGCCCTCCCGCAGACTGCACTCGGTACGGGTGAACCACTCGGGGTCACTGGCATCGGTGCCTTCGCGCAACAGGTTGATGCTGACCATCCCGGGGTGGAAGAAGTAGTTGATCCAGGGACCGCCGAAGTGCGGGATCACCCCTTGGTCGTTGAGCTCGGCCAGCCGGGACCGGATCGTCTCCGAGACCGGCAGGATGCCGTCGACGGCATCGCCGAAGAGGTGGGCCAGCGCATCGGTGTCGACCCCTCCGAGTTGGAACCACAACGACGCCGGCTGCAGCACGTCATCCTTGCGGGTCTCGAGTCCGGCGGCCCGCACCACATCCGCATCACCGGTGCAGTCGATGAACACCCTCGCCCCGTAGGCGATGCGGCCGGCCTTGTTCTGCACGATGACGTGGGTGAGGCGACCGTCGCTGACGATGCAGTCGGAGAACCACGAGTGGTACAGCAACCTCACCCCCGCATCGAGCGCCAACCGTTGGGCGGCCAGCTTCATGATCTCGTCGTTGACGGGGTAGTTGCCACTCTCCCGATCGACCTGTGCGCCGCCGAGCGCGGCCGCATCCCGCATCAGCTCCAACGGGATCCCGGCGATGTGCTGCTTGCCGTTGACGCGGAACTCGCTGACCGGTGTGACCAACGCACTGGTGGCCATCCCGCCGACGAAGCCGTACCGCTCGATCAACAGGGTCGACGCACCTTGGCGTGCCGCGGCCACGGCGGCGATCAGTCCCGCTGGGCCGCCCCCGCACACGATCACGTCATAGTGACCCGCGACCGGGACCGAGCGGCTGCTCTCGGTGACAAACACATGCTCTCCTCTGTCTGCCGTTGGTGGAGCTCGGGCAGGAATCAGTCCAGCTCCTCATCCGCTACATCGACGGACAGGACGTGGACCAGTCCTGCCTCGTCAGCCAGCCACCGGTGCTCCGTCAGCGGGAGTCCGTGGCGCGTCCGGGGCTGGGCTGAGCACCCGTCCGAGCCCGATCGGTTGCCTCACGACGTCACGGCGAGCAGCAACCGGTCCAGCGCCCACACCGCCACGCCGATCGCCGCCGGGACTGCCAGACCGACCGCGAACAGGCCGGCCCCGACGCCGAGGAACAACCCGGCCTCGATCATCAGGGCCGCGATGCTGGGGATCGTGACGGATGCTTTGGGCGACAGGAACAGGCCCCACACGACGGCGACCAGGATCGGCCCGAGGATCACTGCAACCCACTGCCAGCCGCCTGTCGGAGCAACACGCCAGACCAGCACGGCAGTGCCAGCCAGCAGCGCCAGCTCGACCAGGAACCGTACGGTCAGCAGGACCGCCCTTGCCGGTGAGGCCGAGATGTCAGGATCCACACCGGAAAGTATGGACCGTCACCAGCCCTACAGGTGGAACCGTTTGGCGAACTCCTGGCGTACGGGACGTCCTCGGGCGATCTGCAACAGCGCCAGGGCAAGCACGCTCACGATGCCGCAGATCCCCGACGGCAGCGGGTTGGTCACCCAACCGAAGGCCAGGAAGGCGATGGGGGCCAGGCCGAGGACCACGGTCAGTCCGCTGTAGAGGATGTGGTCACCGACCTCGAGCCGCATCACCCGCACCAGGATCAGCAGCGCAACGATCGAACAGGCACACACGATCGGGATCGCATAGGTGAGCGACCACCGGTGCCACGCGGTGAGGTAGTCCCAGTAGACGCACACCAGACCGGTGATCACGACCAACCACAACGTGCCCTTGGCGACATTGCGACGCTTGCGGATCGCCATCGCCACGACCAGCCACATCGCGCAGACACCGAGCCAGACCGAACGGGCGGCGCCGATCCCGTCGTGGTCGCGGGCGAACAACAGCTGGGCGGCGAACGACACCACGATCACCGCGATCGAGGCGAGGAACAACACCCGGAACACGCGCCGGCGGGAGAACCGCAACGGCACCGTCGGCAACGGTCCCGGGGTCGGTTCGTCGACGGTGGGCTGACCGCACAGGGGACAGCCGGTCCAGTGGCCCTCGACCTCGACCGCACAGCTGGGGCATCGACTCATGAGGCCACCTCGACCTCGGGCGCGAGTTCCTCCTCGGTGACCCGGGCCGCCGCCACGGTCACCGAGATCCCATGGCTGGTGAGCATCCGGGCGAACTCGCGGACATGGTCGGTCTCGCAGAACGGTGAGGTGAAGGTGATCGCCAGTCGACCCGCATGGGAGATCGCGCAGAACTGGGGTCGAGCCGCCGAGACGTGGAACAGCACCTTGCGTACGTGCTCCGCGGCTGGTTCCGGCAGGGCCACCCGGCCGAGGTTGGAGACCGCGACGGTCAGGTTGCGGTTGTTGGCCCGATTCAGCAGGCCCAGCAGGAAGTCCTTGATCGGGCGCGGCACGATCCGCAGCGCGGGGGAGCGCTCGAACCGGATCAGACGGCGCAGCTTCTTCTCCAGTGCTGCCGGGGTCGCCTTGGGCGCGAACTGCTTCTCCAGACGTCGACAGACCGTCCCGAGATCGTCCGCCCCTTCACCGTAGGTGTGCGAGATCCGTACGGTGGCGAAGAAGTTGCGCGCCGAGGTGGACGGGAAGAACTGCCGCAGGTTCACCGGGACGGACGCGGCCATGGTGCGCGCACGGCCCAGATCAGGGGACGACCGCCGTACGGCCTCGAAGAACAGTGCGGTCAGATAGATCGTGGGGGAGACGCCTTCGGCGCGAGCCAGGTCCAACATGTCCTTGGCCGGCATCGTGAGCTCGACCGCTCGGGTGCGGTTGTCCGGAGTCCGGGTGCCCTTGACGCGGTGGACTGCCCCGGTCGGACGGATCAGCCGCCCGACCTTCCACCGGGTCCGGGGCTCGGGCGGTACGTCGGCCAACCCCTCGGTGGCCGGTGCGGCGGCCTGGCCGAAGGAGTCATCCTCTGCCGTGGCCGGGCGGCGGCGCCGTCGGAAGTAGTGGGTGAAGCTGTCGGCCGAGAGCGTACGGGCCGCGGGCGGCGACTCCGGGGAGACCGGCGGCTCGGCCGGCTCGGGGTGGGCCAGGTGCAGCCGGGTGTAGGTGGTGAGCAGGTCGGTCAGGAAGCCCAGGGCCCCGGCACCGTCGGACAGCGCGTGGAACACCTCCAGGTTGATCCGTCGCCGATGGTGGGTGACCCGGAACAGCAGGGTGCGCCGGTCAGCCTGATAGATCGGGGCACAGGTGGGTTGGTCCTCGACCGTGACGACCGGACGCAGGTCGCTGGACTGCAGGTAGTACCAGAAGATCCCGCTGCGCAGCACCGCGTGATAGAGCGGATAGCGGTCGAAGGTGGTGTCGAGGGCCTGCTGCAACAGCACCGGATCGACGGTGTGGTCGAGCTCGGCGCCCAGGCGGAACACCTTCGGATCCACGTCGCTGCGGGCAGCGAGGAAGATGTTGGAGGCGTTGTCGAGGCGGACCCAGGGCTGGCTCATGACACCTCCGTCGGCTCGTCCGCCGCCGTGGTGGTGGGCTCGTCGAGGAAGGCGTTGATCACCTCGTAGGCCTCACGCAGGCCCCGGGCGAACCGGGGCAGGGCGATGAACCCGTGCAGCGCTCCGTCGACCCGGTGCTGGACGACCCGGTTGCCCGCCCCGGCCAGGGCCTGGCCGTACGCTTCGCCCTCGTCACACAGCAGATCCAGCTCGGCGGTGATGAGCAGCGTGTCCGGCTGGCCGGTGAGGTCGGTCGCCATCAGGGGCGAGACCAGCGGGTCCCGGCGTCGTTCGGGCTCGGGGACATAGAGCTCGAGGTAGTCCTGGACCTCGGTGCTGGTCAGCCGGTAGCCCTGCCCGTGCTTGCGGACCGAGTCGAAGGGGGAGCTCGCGGGATCGTGGTCCCAGTGGGTGACCGGATAGAGCAGCACCTGCCGGGTGGTGGTGCGGTGGCCGCGTTGGCGCAACAGCAGGGACACGGCGGCGGCGAGGTTGCCGCCGGCGGAGTCGCCGACCAGGACGATCCGGTCGGCACTGTCGAGTTCGGCCCGGCCCGGGTCGTCCAGCAGCAGGCGGGTGACGCGGTAGCAGTCGTCCAGGCCCTGGGGGTACGGATGCTCCGGCGCCAGCGCGTAGTCCACCGAGGCGACCACGCAGCCAGTCAGATCGGCCATCGTCGCGCAGGCCGGGGTGTAGCTCTCGATGTCGCCGGTGACCCAGCCGCCGCCGTGGAAGAACAGCAGCAGGTCCTCGCG
>DVLP01000059.1 GCA_018715445.1 Candidatus Avipropionibacterium avicola
GGCCCATCCGGTGCAGGATCTCCGGGTAGTCACCGCTGGCCAGCGCCAGGTTGCGCTTCTCCTCGGCCCCCTCCCACGGGACGTAGCCCCAGTCGACCTCGACATTGGACTGTTCCTGCATGGTCTTCATCGAGGCCACGGTGTTCCAGTCCTCGGCCGTGTTGGGGCTGCGTCGGGTCATCATCTTCAGCGTGACGGCCTCCTTGACGATCGGCATGCCCTCGAGATTGATGTTCTCGTCAGGGTTCTCGACCTGGTCGTCGACGTCGCCGCCGCCTCCTCCGGCACCGCCGCAGGAGGCCAGCAGGGGAGTGGCAGCCAGGGCTGCTGCGGAGGTGAGTGCCGTCCGTCGGGTGATGGGGCGCATGATCATCGATTCCTTCCTTGGCGTCGGTGTCGGCTCGTTGCGCCGCGGTTGCGGATGGAGCCTGCCACCAGATGTGTCGCTTCCTTGCGGATTGGTGGTGGTGCGGGCGGGTGGTGCTGCGATGGACCGGCGTCCCCCGGGGGCAGGACGCCGATCCACCATCGGATCAGCCCTTGAACCTGTCGTAGGCTGCTTGCTGGATCTCCAGGTACCGGTCGATCCCGATCTGCTGGAACTGGCTCACATACTTCTCCCAATCATTGTCCACCGACATCTCGCCGGTGATGAACTTGGCGCGCGATTCGCTGACCAGTTTGGTGAGGTCGACGGTGATGGCCGACAATTCGGCGGCTTCCTCCGCGGTGAAGGTGAAGACCGGCCACACCTCGTCGATCTTGTACGGCGCCACGGCCTCGGTGCCCTTGCGTGCCTGGGCACTGCTCTCGGTGCCCTTGAAGTAGGCCTCCTTGACGATGCCGGGGTACGACCCACCGAGGTAGGTGACGTAGGGCCGCAGCGCCTCGTCCACGGTGAGGCCGTCGGGGTTGTCGGTGATCTTCTCGGTGAAGTCGTACTCACCGTCACCGGTCTGCTCGTAGCTCTCGCCCTCGATGCCCATGAAGAACAGTCGGGCACCCTCGTCGCCGTAGAAGTAGTCCATCCAACGGCAGGACTCGACCAGGTGCTCGATCTTGTCGGTGACCACCCACTGCCCGATGGACTGCAGGCCCGAGCCGACCATGGTCCAGGCCGGGACCTCGTCGGCATCGGTCTTCTTCATCGGTGCCAGCGAGACGTAGTTCTCGCCGACACCCTTGGTGAAGAAGGCCGACGGCGCCTGGGTGGCGGCGGCGCCCAGCAGCCCTTCCTTGCCCAGGTTGTTGAAGGTGGCCGAATCGGTGCCAAAGACGTCCTGCTGGACCAGCTTCTTCGAGTACAGCCGGGAGACGTAGGCGATCAGCTCGCGGTACTGCTCGCTGGCCGGCCAGAACCGCACCCGACCGCCTTCGTCCGCGTCGATCTGACCCGCTGCAGTGCCGCGGTTGCCGACGCCGAAGGAGGAGCGCAGGATGTCGATCCACAAGGTCTCGCTGCCCGTGGTGAAGGGGATCGTCTTGCCGCCGCCGGCCGGATCGGCCTGCTGGAAGGCCTCCAGGCAGGCCTCGAACTCGTCCAGGGTCTCGGGCGCGTCCATGTCGACCTCGTCCAGCCAGTCCTGGCGGATCCACAGCTTCTGCTGCATGTTCAGCGACTGGAACTCGGGGTCGTAGATCGTCGGCAGGGAGTAGATGTTGCCGTCGGGGAAGGTCAGACCGGCCCGGAAGTCCGGGTTCTCCGCGAGGATCGCGGTCAGGTTCGGCATGTAGGTGTCGATGGCGTCGTTGAGCCGGACCAGGGTGCCCTGCTCGCCGTACTTGGCGATGTCGACCGAGTTCATCGCCGTACGGTGGATGATCTCGGGGTAGTCCCCACTGGCCAGGGCCAGGTTGCGCTTCTCGCTGGCCTGCTCCCACGGGATGTGGCCCCAGTCGATCTCGATGTTGGACTGCTCCTGCATGAGCTTCATCGAGGCGACGTTGTTCCAGTCCTCGGCCGTGTTGGGGCTGCGGCGGGTCATCATCGTCAGGGTGATGGGCTCCTTGACGATCGGCATGCCTTCGGCGTTGATGTTCTCGTCAGGGTTCTCGACCTGCTCGTCGGTGTCGGTGCCGCCGCCGGCCCCGCCGCAGGAGGCGAGCAGTCCGGTGGCGGTCAGGGTGGCGGCCGAGGCGAGGGCAGTTCGTCGGCTGATGGGTCGCATGGTGATAGTGGTTCCTTCCTTAGGGGCGGTGTCGGTTGGTTGTGTCCGACACCGTGTCCTGATGGTTGTGCTGGGACCCCATGGCGTCCTTGCGTACGGGGAAGACTCGTTCGACACACCACGCCGAGATCGCAATCGGTACGGCCACGGCGCAGACCGGGAGCAGGCCGGGCCACCCGACCGCGATCAGCAGGGCCGGCCAGCCGAGGGTCACCACCAGAAGCACCACGGTCAGGACCGGGCGGCCCAGTCCGACGGCCAGGGCGGTGAGGTAGGTGCGGGCCACGTCCGGTTGGGCACCGCGCTCAGTCAACCAGGCCAGATGGGGCAGCAGGGCGGCCATCACGATCAGGATGACGATCACCAGACCCTGGGTGACGGCCTGGGGGATCGGTGGTTGGCTCCTGGCCAGCCACAAGGTGGCGACCAGGGCGGTCAGCACCGCCACCGCCACCAGGCTGATGGCCACACTGCGCCGCCAGTGCTCGCGCCACAGCTGCCACATCGTGCGAGGTACCGACAGCTCGACCTCACCGCGGACCCAGCGGCGGGCCACACCGTGGGCGGCCACGGTTGCCGGGCCGAAGCCCAGCAGCACGCCGCCGGCCAGGGTGAGCAGGCCCCACCACAGGTTCAGCCAGACCAACCGCACGCCCCACTGCAGGGCCATGTCCAGACCGGCGATCGGACCAGAAAGGCGCCGTGTCGTGGAGCGGGCGGCAGACATGGCCTAGCCCTTGACCGAACCGATGAGCACACCCTTGGTGAAGAAGCGCTGCAGGAACGGGTAGACGATCAGCAGGGGCAGCGAGGCCACGATCATGACGGCGTACTTGATCAGCGAGGCCAGCCGCAGCTGCTCGGCGATCGAGTCGGCCGACCCGGCCTC